>JBDGPI010000092.1:2760-5230 GCA_042219765.1 Salsurabacterium abyssinicum (SeqCode) | reverse complement strand
TCTTCGAACGTCTCGACGACGGGTACTGATTGACCCACGTGAAAGGTCTGTTCAACGATAATTTTTGTTACCTGATCGGCAAGGAAAACGAGGGCCGAGATTACGTAACACCGTAGTCTCGAGAGGCGATCCCAGGATTGCAATAGTCAAACACTTTGGGGATCGGACTGTTTCTGGAGTTCAACCGCCGACGAACATCGATCACAGAGTTCGTCGTCGTCGTACTTCTCCCGGCCTGAAACTGATGGGCGGTACCGCCAGCATCTTTCGCATTTCGGGTGGTTGGTTTGAGTTACTGTAATCGTCTCCGACCCGGAGCCTTCCTCGATCGTTACGTCCGATACCAGAAACCACTCCTCGAGAATGTCCTCGTGTTTGCGAAGCGTGGAAGTGTACTGGTTCCAGTTAATTGTCACGCTTGCTTCACTGGCTTCGTCGATCGTTTCGGAATTTTCCACGGTCTTCATAATTTCTCGTCGGACGGTCCGGAGAGCGTCAAAATCATCGGCGATTGAATCATTCGCCCACTTCTGGGGAACATCGGGCCAGTCCGCTTCGTGAACTGATCTATCCTGTGGCAAGTAATCCCAGGCTTCGTCGGCCGTGAAACTGAGAACCGGAGCTATAATCCGTGAAAGAATGGTGGCTCCGTGGTAGATGGCCGTCTGGGCACTGCGGTGGCTATTCTTGAATTGAGGTTCACAGTACAGACGGTCCTTGGCGATGTCCAGAAACAGTGAGGAGGCCTCAACGGCACAGAAGTTGTTTATTGCGTTGATTGCCTGGTGGAATTCTCTATCTTGAAACGCCGTGGTAACCTCGTGCACAAGCCGGTACAGCTCCGTCAGAAACCACCGATCGATGATGTGCATGTCCTCGAACGGAAGCGCATCCTCCGAGGGATCGAAGGTCCGAAAATCCTGCAGATTCCCGAGGAAAAACTTGAGGGTATTGCGAATTCGACGATATTTGTCCTTCACCTGCTCCAGGAGTTCCTCCCCCATAACCAGATCGCCGTGGTAATCTTCACTGGCGACCCAGAGCCGCAGGATATCGGCACCGTTTTCCGAAACAATTTCCTGGGGAGAAATAACGTTCCCACGGGATTTACTCATTTTTTCACCGTTTTCATCAACCACAAAGCCATGTGTTATGAGTTCACCGAACGGTGAGTCATTCTCCAGGGCCATTGAAGGAATCATGGATAGCTGAAACCACCCACGGTGCTGGTCACTTCCCTCAAGGTAAACGTCCGCGGGTCGCCGAAGGTTCTCATCATTTTTAAGGACGGCACGGTGGCTCACACCGGAGTCAAACCAGACGTCGAGTATGTCGTTTCCGCTGGAAAACCGGGATTCCCCACAGCTGTCACAATTGAAACCATCGGGGATGAACTGGTTAACGTCCGATTCGTACCAGACGGAAACCCCCTGGTCCTGGACCTGCTCTATTAAGTTTTCAATGATCTGGGGTTCAAGAACGGTCTCACCACAGTTCTCGCACTGAACGGCGGGAATCGGGACACCCCAGGCACGCTGTCGGGAGAGGCACCAGTCGGGGCGATCTTCCACCATCGTCTTAAAGCGTTTTTTACCCCTTTCCGGTAACCACCGGATGTCGTCCAGTGTATTGAGAATCCGTCGACGGACGTCCTTGTGGTCGACGTCAAAGAACCACTGGGGAGTTGCCCGGAAGATTACGGGTTTGTCACACCGCCAGCAGAAGGGGTAGGAGTGACTGTGTTCCTGGCTGTAAAATAGGTGTCCGGACTCCTCCAGGCGTTCGACGATCCGGTCGTCGGCCGTGAGTACGTGGACGCCTTCCTGGTCGGGAAATTCATCCGTGTACGTGCCGTCGTCTCCCACGGGGGAAAGGACGGGCAGGTCGTATTCTCGACCGATGGCGTAATCCTCCTGACCGTGACCGGGAGCGATGTGAACGCAACCTGTTCCCTCCTCGAGCGTAACGATATCGGAGGTAATAACCTGAGCGGCTCGATCGTCC
Source organism: Salsurabacterium abyssinicum (SeqCode) (assembly GCA_042219765.1). GTDB lineage: Bacteria > T1Sed10-126 > T1Sed10-126 > T1Sed10-126 > CAZEBV01 > JBDGPI01. The sequence continues at coordinate 3,226 of JBDGPI010000092.1, read as the reverse complement.
ACAAAGGGATGGGCGCAGCCAATACCTTCGAGTTCACTACCGGGGATTTTCTGAAGGATCTCGACGTCACCCGTCGACCAATCCCGGGCCGAAACCACGGACGTTAGCAGGGGTTCGGCCACCAGGTGAACGTCGCCGTCGGGATCCTCGAATTCTACGTATGTGTAATCCGGGTGTACGGCTATGGCAACGTTAGCCGGTAGGGTCCAGGGCGTAGTAGTCCAGATCATAACGGAGGCCCCACCCGATTCCAGCACGGCCCCGGGGTCGTCAATGACGTTGAAATCAACGTAAATCGAGGGGGATTTCAACTCGTCGTACTCCACTTCGGCGTCGGCGAGTGCGGTCTGACAATCCCAGCACCAGTGGATGGGTTTCAGTTGTCGGTAAATAAAATCGTCCTCAACCAGTTCGAGAAACGACTGTAGAATTTCGGCTTCGTAATCCGGTGATAAGGTCAGGTACG
>JBDGPI010000092.1:0-2750 GCA_042219765.1 Salsurabacterium abyssinicum (SeqCode) | reverse complement strand
TCCCAATCACCGAGAACACCGAGTCGTTTAAACTGGTCCCGTTGAACGTCCACGTATTTAAGAGCGTACTCACGACAGGCTTCACGAATTGCCACTTGTCCTTCTCGGGCCGTGTCGGGGTTTTCGGACGTCACCTTGTGTTCAATTGGGAGACCATGACAATCCCATCCGGGACGGTAGGGGGCTCGATAACCCTGCATGGTTTTGAATTTAACCAACATGTCCTTGAGAGTCTTGTTGAGTGCATGACCGATGTGGATATCACCGTTGGCGTAGGGAGGGCCATCGTGAAGTATGAAGGTCTCCGCGTCCTTACGGTTTTCCTGGATTTTTTCGTAGAGGTTCATCTCATTCCAGGACTGCAATCGCTCGGGTTCATTGTCTGAGAGGTTCGCCTGCATAGAAAATTCTGTATCGGGTAAATTTACAGTTTCAGAATAATCCACTTAATACACCCCGGCGTACGAAAACTGGTATTACAAGAACTGTGTTGCGTGGTGGAAGACATTGTGAAATAGGACGATATTGTACGGGATATCCGGTGGGTAAGAAAGAAAGTTACAAAAAAAGAAAACTCCGGAAGGTCAGAACCTCCCGGAGTGTATACCTAATTATAAGGGCCAGGATACGGAATTTAGTCTGCTATCGAGCGATCAGGTGAAGCCCAGCATCTGATCCGTCACCTGATCGGCGACTTCATCAAGTACCTCGGGGGATTCGTAAAATCCTTCATCGAGTTTCTGTTGTACTTCCTCGACCTTCCCCTCACGAACTTCTGGAGTCTCATTGATGGCACGCATTGACCGATTTAGGGTCTGGGCCAGCTTAGCGTCGCTTGAAATATTAACCTCATCGGCGGAACTGGCGGCCGATCCACTTTTATCGGCGGTCTGAGACGACCCCTCTACGTTTTTTAGCCGCTGAATGATCTGAGCGTTAGTAATTCCTTCTATACTCATGGCTTTAAACCTCCTCTGTAAGTATTTTTCGACCATCCGTGGTCGGAGCTTTAATACTTTTTTTCTCCCTCGGTAATTCATTTACCGAAGTTAATTTATGTATCGGCAGCTCCCACGGTGGCTTTAGGATGAATTTTAAGAGTTTATGGACTCCCGCAAAAGTTCCTTGGCCCGTTCGGGGTTAGCCTGGCCCTGTGATTTCTGCATGACCTGGCCTACGAGGAAGCCTATCGCCTGGTCTTTGCCGGAACGAACGTCGTCAACGGCATCGGGATTATCCTCCAGTACTTCATTAATAATTGACGTTAGTTCGTCTTCGTCGGAAATCTGTTTTAAACCGAGCTCTTCCACGAGAACGTCCGGGTCGGAGTTCTCCTCGACGAGTTCCTCGAGAAGTTCGGCCGCCACGTTGGAGCTTATGACATCATCCGCGAGTAGATCGGCCAGTTTGGCAAAGTTGGAGGGGGTTATTGCCACATTACTGACGGACCAATCACGTTCGTTCAGTTCCCGACGAAGATCAGCAATCATCAGGTTTACAACTGTTTCCTGGTGACTCGTATTACGAACGGTCTCCTCGAAGAAGTCCGCCATGGCCAGTGTTTCCGTTAGTAACTGGGATTGTTCTTCGTCAAGGTTGAACTCGTTTTCAAAGCGAGTCTGACGTTCGTCCGGCATTTCGGGTAATTCGGCCTGCAGTTCCTCGACCGTGGAATCCTCAATTGCCAGCGGAACGAGATCCGGTTCGGGAAAGTACCGGTAGTCGTGTTCTTCTTCCTTCGTTCGCATTGCCCGGGTTTCCTCCTTGTCCTCGTCCCAGAGTCGCGTTCCCTGGTCAATGGTCTCCCCCCGGTCCAGGAGTCTCTGTTGACGGTTGGCTTCGAAGGTAAGGGCCGATTCCACCGCACTGAAACTATTCATGTTTTTAACTTCGGTTTTGACTCCCAGGCTACCGTCCTGATTCCGAATTGAGAGGTTGGCGTCACACCGAAGACTCCCCTCCTCCATGTTACAGTCCGAAACCCCGAGGTACTCCATTCGTTTCTTCAGTGTGTTTAGGTAACTCACGGCTTCGGAGGGATGGGTAATATCCGGTCCGGTGACAATTTCGATCAAAGGGGTTCCGGTACGATTGTAATCCACGTAAGATTCGCCGCCTGTGCTCGCATGAATCAACTTACCGGCGTCCTCCTCCAGGTGAAGCCGATCAATTTCAACGTTGGAGTGCTTACCGTTCCAGTCAACGGGAAGTTCACCACTGGAAGCCAGTGGCATATCGTACTGACTGATCTGGTAGGCCTTGGGGAGATCCGGATAATAATAGTTCTTCCGGTCGAACTTTGAATCCGAGGCAACCTCCAGGTTCAGGGCCGAAGCTGCCTGGATGGCGTATTCAATGGCTTTTTCATTAATCACGGGTAGTGTTCCTGGGAGGCCCAGACAGACGGGACAGGTGTTCTCATTCGGCTCGGCACCGAATTCGTTGGGACAATTACAGAAGAGCTTCGTTTCCGTTTTTAACTGGACGTGAACCTCAAGACCGATAACTATATTTTCGTACTCGTTCACAGTCACTCACCTTTCATTGATTAGCATCTATCAAGGTTCATTATCGCGAAACTCAGCAAAAGAATTGCAATCAATGGATATTAGAGGACAAATTCGTCGTATTAGACTGTTCGTTTGCCGTTCAAGACCGGACCCAAAACAGTGCTGGATTGTATGAGAATACTATGAGCAAAAAACCTAACCAAGCCCCGCAACCAAAATGATCCAGTGGCCGGAGGGGCG
>JBDGPI010000091.1:5214-6938 GCA_042219765.1 Salsurabacterium abyssinicum (SeqCode) | reverse complement strand
CTGATCCCATCTGCTTTACCAGATGAGATAGAACCCATTGAAGTTTTAAAATTCTTACTGGCAATAAGATTTTTGTCGGGTAGTGTTTGCATCTTCAGTCCATTATTGGTGACCGTTAGCAAATAGCCGTTCCGTTGTAGATCGGGGGGACCTACCACCACTGTATCAATCCCGGAATTCGACCGTACGTGTTTCAAAATTAGTCCGGTATCCAGCGAGGATCTATTGTGGACGGACAGGGTGAACGTCTGAAGCTCTAACTCGTCACCGACGCTTACCTGGTTCTTTATTGATTCGGGCACCGACAGAATTGCGGTGTCCGAATCCGTAACGGTCACCTTTCCCCTGCCGATGATTTTCTTCACCAGGCGTCTGGAATCATCTCGTTGATCGACGGCACGCCGGAAGACCCTGACATCGGCAACGGTGAGATTGGTTTCGACACTGGCGTAGAGGTTGTTTTCTTTTTGAAGAATAACTCGTCCCGATAGGTAGGGAGAATGTTCTTTAAGAAAGCTACCAACCCGTGACGGCTCTATGCCCCACGCAGGGGATAGACTCAGGTAAACAAGAAGAAATCCGGCTAACGCCCTGGATAGAGTCTTAATTAAGGATTCAAAGAATTTCATTAACAAGGCTCCGGGTTGTTAGAGGTAGACCGTTGGTGACAACGGCAGTGTTTCGTTGGAACCGTCAGGATTCGTTGCTTTCCTCAAGTTCCCGAATCGTTACGGGATCGGAGTAATAGTAACCCTGTTGTAATTGAATCCCGAGTTCCTCCAGTAAATCGGCTGTCTCCTGGGTTTCAACCCACTCAGCGATTACGTCTAAATCCATCTGTTGTGACAGTCCGGCGGTCATTTCAACGAATTTTTGTTCCACCGGGTTATTGGAGAGGTCCTTCACGAAACTTCCATCAATTTTGAGGTAATTCAGTGGAAGTGTACTGAGCGATTTAAAGGAACCGTGACCGACACCGAAGTCGTCGATGGCAAACTTGTAATTGTACTGCTCGGCGGCCTGACGGACATTCTTCGTTGCTTTTTCACGGTGGGATTGCAGCAGGGTCTCCGGAATCTCAATAACGAGCTTTTCCGGGGGGAACTCTTTTTCGTCGATGATGTCGTGGATGGTACTGAACATTTCGTGGTCGATAATCGTGTTGGGGAACATGTTGACGGCCAGTAGTGGAAAACTTTCTGTTCCAATGCGGTCACTGAAATCACTGATCGCTTTGCGTATAACCCACTGGTCGAGGCGGCGCGTGATTTCGGGTTCGTGGACGACTTCCTTGAGGACGTCCGTCGATAGTTCCTCACCCTCCTCCGTCTCAAACCGGAGTAAGGCTTCGTGCATAAGGTTGGAACCATCAACCGTATCTTTTATTGGTTGATAGGAGACGTTAATCCGTTCCTGATCAAGCGCTCGGGAAATTCGTTCCTTGGCGTTGATTTTGGCTATAAGTGTCTCCCGGTCGGATTCCTTGAATAAAGCCACGGTCTGACTGATGTCATTTTTAGCGCGTACAAGTGCTCGATTGGCTGATGTCACGAGTGTGTCCAGAGTCTGTCCGTCGTCGGGATACCGTGCGATACCGAGTGTGAATTCCTGGTTCACCTCAGTGTCATTAACAACGAAATCGTCGGTTAGATCCTCCAGCCGCCCGAGCAAATACGAACGAATATCGTCGACGTCGTTCACCGGCAGGAAAAGTCCGAAACGGT
>JBDGPI010000091.1:4917-5204 GCA_042219765.1 Salsurabacterium abyssinicum (SeqCode) | reverse complement strand
GGATGGCTTTCTCATCCAGTTCCTCCCGTAATACGGAGGCGAACTTATTGATGACGTAGTCCCCCACTTCCCGGCCGTGACGATCATTCAATTGCTGAAAATTATCCAGGTCCAGTAGCCCGAGGATGCATTGGTCGGGGGGGTCCTCCCCCTCGACGATCGATTGGATTTCGGCATCCACCTTTTCAATAAACCAGTGCCGGTTAGCCAGATCGGTTAAAACATCGTATTTGCTGGTGGTGTACTCCCGGCCGATTTCCGTTTTTTTCGTGTAGGGTAATTTGTAG
>JBDGPI010000091.1:0-4857 GCA_042219765.1 Salsurabacterium abyssinicum (SeqCode) | reverse complement strand
CTTTCTTGTTGCGGGTAAGCATCCTGTATTCAATCTGAAATACCTCGTCGTTCTCAACGCTCTGCTTTATTTGTTGTCGGACCCTGTTTCGATCACCCGGGTATATCAGACGGTAAAATGGCATTCTCGGTTCGCTGGTGAGTTCGTTCGGTGAATACCCAAAATACTCCTCAGTGTAATTGCTGCAATAGAGCATGCGTGACTGTTCGGCGAACTCCCGTCGATAGGTCATGGCCGGGATGCTGTCGACATCCGGGGTCTCCTGCGGGGCGGTATCCGTGTCGTCGGATGATTCGGAAAAGGAAGCCGGTACGCTTAGAAGGACAAATAATGGCAGAAAACAGGGCAAAAGTGTGTCCAAACTACCAGCGTTGTGTCCGATTAATTCCAAGAATTCAGTCACTATCAACAACTCCAAATAAGACTGGATTCAAGTGGCTTATTTAGTAGAGACACTATTCGTTATGGGGAATATCAAGACTGGATCCACCGATGAATTCTCTCAGCGGGGAATCGTCGGGAACGATTGAATTATCGGGAAGTGCCACCGTCGTGTCGAGTAAATCCCTGGTCCGTTTCCCCCGGATGTACGCTGCCCTGCGTTCCTTGTCCTTCAGACTTTCCACGAAGTCATCGTCCGGATAGCGATCGCCAATGGCTGTCTTCAGGACGGGTAACTCGTAAGGCATACCCGAATTAATCACCGCATCGGTTGAATAAATATACGGAATTATGTGTTTGAGTTCTCCTTTTCGAACGTACGGCCAGTGAGAGAGCGTCTCCTCCATACTGTAACCCCGGTTGAACATGTCACGGATCATCCGCTTGAGAAGCCTGACGTCCGCCCACTGCGTGTAATTACCGCTTATGTCCCGGAGGACGTTCATTGATTCTATGTATATTTTAAATTTTGAGCGTTGTGGTACGGATTCGGTAAGACTGCGGTACAGGCCATGCAGGCTGTCAATGAGAATGATTTCGTCGTCCCGGCACTCGAACCGCTCGGTGCCAACCCTCTCGCCTTCCTCAAAGGAATAGATGGGTTTGTCAATCGGGTTCCCACCGATAAGGTCCTCCAGGTGTTCATTCAAGAGGGACATCTCAATCGCGGAGGGCATTTCGAAGTCGTAATCCCCGTGTTTGTCCTTCGGCTGCTTCTCGAGGTCGTGGAAATAATCGTCCACCGGGAGGGGTTTAAGACTGAGGCCTTCTTTCTCTAGTTCCTGACCGAGAATAATTGACGCCGTCGTTTTGTTCGAACACGACGGGCCGGCAATAATTACGACCTTAATATGATCCTTCTGGTTGAGTATTTCTTCCCCCGTTGAGCGTATGTCGGAATAAAATCGCTGTTCACTGGACTCGATTAACGTTTCAAGGTTCCGTCCGTTCTCCCCCTTTACCCACCGGTTCAACTCAAAGATCGTGTGGCACTGGTGGTCGATGTTCCATTTATTCGTTCGACGAACGACGTCATCGTGTACCCCATTGGAGGTAAACTGAAGTTCGGAAAGCTCGCCTTCACGGATTTTTTTCCGGCCTTCACGGTAAATCATGTAACCTTCCGCCAAGTCGACCTCGCCCATTTTCTTTAATTCTTTCTCTATTGTGTCCTGGATGTATTGCCGTGTCGGGCAAAGGATTCTCGGTTCCAGGTCAGTGGATGCCATCTCGAGGACGCTCTCCTGCAAATAGGCGGCCATGTTGTCTAATTCGTCGTCGGAGAGGTCCGGGAAGAGCGTGTGGGTGTAATCCTGATCGATGTCTGTCTTATCAATCTCATCGTGTATAAAGGCCAGTAATTCATCCTGGTGTTCGGAGGGATTCCGGCTGCTGATAGCGTCTTTAAAGGTTTCCAGAAGGACAAACGAAACTCTCTCGGTTATGAAGGCCTGATCCATGCGCCTGTTGCGTTCCTCGGGATCGTAGCTGATGTACTGATCGACAAATTCAGGTAAGATCCAGTCTATGTCGTAATACTCACGGTAAATTTTGTCAGTAATTTCGTTGGCGTAACTGTGAGCTCGACGCTCGGGCAAGTTCAACCGGGAGTCCTCTATGTCACGGATTGCCTGTTCGAGCGCATCAGCTATTTTCGATCGGTCGAACTGTTCAATGTCACCGTCGCGATTAACGAATTTTACCACCGTGTTCGGGATGCTCATGGTCTCTCCTTCCGTGGATATTCCATACCGGACTGCTGGTGATTTAAACTGTAAAAGAGGTAAAAAAGGGAAAGACAAAATATGGAAGATTATTTTATCGTGAAGGTGTCAAAAACAAAACCGCTTAAATCACTCCGTTGGCAGAGCCGTCTCTTTTAATTACCATACAGTCTCGGAATTCCTCAGCCGGGGTGGCGGAATTGGCAGACGCTGCGGCCTTAAAAGCCGTTGGGCCATTGGCCCGTGAGGGTTCGAGTCCCTCCCCCGGCACCACTTCTCTTCCCTCACTTTATTTTCCGGACCTAAATTTTGGCTGTATGTCATTTTTGTATGATTACGATGAGTTGATGCCCAGGGTGGAAATCCACGGCTAAAGGATCTAAATTTTTCCGGGCCATTACCGGATATATTGGCTGTTCAGTCCACTCTTAGGGAGCATTTCATTAGAGCCGATAGAAATAAATTATCGAGGGCCATATTACGACCGGGTGTTTTTGAAGGGGGTATCGGGCGAATCTGGTACGGTCCGTGTCGACTTTTCGATATCCCTGCGAGCGAACGTCGCTTCGAGTATGATCGCATCTCCAATCTCCTCAACGATCTCGTAGCGAATTCCATCCCGGTCCTGCAGGACTCCTCCCTCATACTCCGCGCCGTTGTTGCGCCAGGCCGTAAATTCCTGGACGGAAACCGGTATAGTAAGAGTAAGGGCATGGTTGCTGACCTCGATAACCCGGGCGTAATGGCATCCGTCGTATAATGTCATTCCCGGTTCAATTTGTTCGGTTGAAACACCTGACCCTTTGAACCAAACCGTGAAGGGTCGTTTTATAACGTCCGAAAATCGAGACCATGAAAAATGAACGAAAAGGTACAGGACCGGCGTCAAAACGGCAACTCCCGCAATAAGATATCCAAAAATGCGAACGAGGAACATTAATAAAACCCCCAACTGACTATCGGCTTTTAAAAACAAAAAATAGTTTAGGGATACAAAGGCTATCGATTCGGGGAACAGCAATTACCGGTACAAAAATAGCGTGGACTCAAAAAATTCTATACTCCGACTTTCAATCTGGTCGGTTTATTCACAGGCGGCATTGCAGTAAAAAGCTATTTTTAACGGTTTTACTAAGGGGGTTGGAAACAAAATTCCCGACTGTTAACACGATTCACAATTGAATGACTTCAAGGCGGTTAATAACTTTCAAAGGTACGCTTTACAGTAATACACCAGCCTTATCCTAAAAAATGGAATCTTCCTTTTCATCGGTTAAAATCGAGTTGGGTTCTAGTTCGGAAAGGTTAAACTGTTCGGTGGAGCCGTTTTCGTCAGACGCGGGAAATTCACTCTCGTCCTCCGCAATAGTAAATTTATCATCTGTGTCTTGCCCGATGATCAATGGAAGGTCCTCGAACAACTCAGAGACCGCTTGCTCGGCAAAGAACACAGATTGATCTTCTTCCTTCACTGAAAGACCAGCATTGATCAGTTCCGATTGCTCCCGTTCACTAAAAGGTTCTATGATTTGATAAACCCCTCCAAACCGTTCCTCCCTGGTTGTATTTGTCCCCGATCCCGTCGAACTAAGGGACGAACCAGGGGTATTTAGAAATGCCTGGAACAATTCGGTCTGTGCGTTTAGTTCCGTTGAAAGTTGGTCAAACGAGCTAGTGCTACCGGGGTTACCGGAATCGTCGACGGAAACTGAACTGGCGACTGACTTGTTTTTCAAACAGAAACCGTACTCCTGGCGGGAAAAAGTAACTTTGTCTCCTTCCTCGATCTGAAACTTCGGATCCGGGCCAATAATGATTTCGGCATCACCCTGGGCCTTTAATGTCTCCAGGGAATCGATTGTTATCGAGTTTCCGGTGGATTGGTCAAAATTCTTAAATCACCGTCGGAAGTGGTACTAATCGAGCCTCTTGTCCGGCGTTAAATTGAAGGGAATTATTCGGATCGGTAAAGAGAGTGATACTGGTTCCGGAATTACCGGTTACGCCGAGTGGTTCGGATTTTTCGGACAGTTCAAGGGTATTACGAAACGTCGACACGTTTAATTTCAGCACCCCGTCCTTTTCCGTGAGGGTCACTGCTTCACCGGACTCAAGCCGGAGTTTATCGCCGTCCCTCGCAACCAATTCGGCCTGTCCGTCCCCAGTCACTTCCAGTGCTTCTCCCTTCTCGAGGCGGATTGCCTCCCCAGTTGTTTCATTGAACACTGTCAGGTTATTTTCCGAACTCTTTCGTACACTGACTGACTGAAAAGGAGCAGCGACATGCTTTTCGGTTCCACTCTCGGTCCGAAAGGTCACTGAACCCCCGGAAATGTGCAGTGGAATTCCGGATAACCGGCTGCCATTAAATGCATTACCGAGAACCCCTAATGCCGGATTATCCACGTTAAGAGCCGGATCGAAAGGCTCGTCGCCGGCCGGGGTTTCGTCCGGTGCAAACGAGGCGGAAATATTCTTTATGAAGCTATCATCAACGTTCAGAGCCGAACGAAGGGTGGAAAATGTCGAATTGAGGGATAATGCAGACCGGAACCGTGAGGGTGATATCGGGTCAACCACCATTGTGATCGCTCCTCGGTACGTAAATACTCTTCCGATGACCGATCCATGTGTTTATCTAGCCCGGATTATTCACGAAGGGTCTAGAAAAGAGACACGAGACGGCCTATGA
>JBDGPI010000090.1:24802-26975 GCA_042219765.1 Salsurabacterium abyssinicum (SeqCode) | reverse complement strand
TGATCCTCGTCCAGTCCCCGGCCCTTTCGGACGTCCTCCATAATCTCGAAGGAGATGTCCTCGGGAACACCACTGTCTATCAGCCGGTTCATAATGTCGTCCCGGGCACTGATAACCCCTTCCAGATCGGCCGTGTCACTACGAATAAGTTCCTGAGCATTGTCGAGCCAGACCTGCTCACCGTGGGAGAGTCCACTGATTCGTACCAGGTCGGCAAAGGTATCGGGCCGGGTTTCCTCGACCATGCCCCGGACGAAACTCGTATTGAACTCCGGAACCGCCAGGACTCCCGTCTCCATTCCCAGGTCCTCCGAGTCAATTCCCAGCACGGAGACATCGGAGAACAGACGCATCGTCTCGTCGTCATCCAGGGGAATACCGGCCGGATCAACCCCCGTTAGATCCTGAAGGTGTCGCAACTGGGTCGGGTCGTCGTGACCGAGGACATCAAGTTTTACGAGCTGTTCCTCCATGGCGTGGTAGTCGAAATGAGTGGTTTGAAACCGAGCATCCTGGTCGTTGGCCGGTAAATTAATCGGGGAAAATTCATAAATGGAACGGTCCTCGGGGACGATAATCATCCCGCCAGGGTGCTGTGACGTATTCTGCTTCACTCCGTTCAAGCCTTTCTGCAACCGGGTCTTCTCGGCGTTCCGGTACTTTACGTTCCGGGATTCGCCATCGGGGAGATCATCCCCCTGCTCGTAACTCCTCACAAACGAATGGGCCGTGCGCTCCGCAACAGTGTCGATAGTGCCGGCACGGAAGACGTTTTCCTCCCCGAATAGTTCCTCAACGTAATCAAACATTTCCTGCTGGTATTCGCCGGAGAAATTAAGATCAATATCAGGAACCTTATTCCCCTCAAATCCGAGAAAAACCTCAAACGGTATATCAAATCCGTCCCGGTCCATCGGTTCGCCACAGTCCGGGCAGTCCCTGGGTTCGAGGTCCACACCAGTATCACCCTCGGGGTCCTCCGGAAACTCGGTGTGTTTGCAAGACTCACAGCGATAGTGGGGCGGGAGAGGGTTTACTTCCGTAATGTCCATCAGGTAGGCCGTAAAGCTTGATCCGACCGAACCTCGGGACCCGACCAGGTACCCGTCCTCGTGGCTTTTGTCCACGAGTTCAGCCGCCATCACGTAGAGGTTGGCGAATTCATTTTCGATAATACTGTCACGTTCCTCGTCGATCCTATCCTGGATTAATTCGGGTGGGTTGTCTCCGTACAGCTCCTCGAGTTTTTGCTCAATACGGTCGAGGAACCGGGTTTCGGCCTGTTCGACGTTTGGGGGGTGAAACCCGTCCGGAATCGGCTCAACCCGGTCACAGCGATCCGCAATCGCCCGCGGGTTCTCCACGGCAACCTCACGGGCTTCCTTCTCCCCGAGGTACCGAAAGCGCTCAACCATTTCATCCGTCGTACGGTAGTAAAGCGGCGGCTGATTGTCGGCGTCGTCAAATTCCTGACCGGCCTGGAGGATGCGCCTGTAAACCTCGTCCTCCGGGTCCATGAAGTGAACGTCTCCCGTGCCTATCACGGGTTTTTCCATCTCCTGGGCCAGGCGATAAATCCTGCGGTTGATATCCTTGAGGTCCTCCTCGCTTGTTATGTTCTGGAAGGATCCCCCTTCGTTCAGCATAAACTGATTGTTTTCGATCGGCTGTATCTCAATCATGTCGTAAAATTTCATGCGCTCTTTGATTTCTTCGTCGGTTTCGCCGTGAACGACTGCCTGGAAAATCTCCCCGGCTTCACAGGCGGATCCGACCATCAGCCCGACCCGGTTTTCGTCAATTTTGCTGCGAAGCATCCGGGGGTTGTGGTAGAAGTGGTGGACGTGGCTGTGCGAGATCAGGCGATAGAGATTCTGTAGTCCCTGCTGATTGACGGCCAGTAGAATAATATGGTTGCTGGGACCCTTGTGGTCCGTGTCCTCCTGCACACTCTGTACTGCTTCCAGCGTCAGGGGGTCGGGCAGCTCCATCTGTAATTCCTGAAAAATTTCAATTTTGTGCTGGACGGTTACGCTGGGGTCGAGCTGGTGTTCAAGACTGACGTCGAGACGATTCTCAACAATCCGATCGAGGTCCGACTGTACAGGTTCCCAGAATTCTTCGGAGAGCCGCCGGAGGTGAAGAATGGGACCGTCAATCGAGACCCCACCTT
>JBDGPI010000090.1:6681-24792 GCA_042219765.1 Salsurabacterium abyssinicum (SeqCode) | reverse complement strand
TCGAAAGCCACCAGTACGGAGTCCCCCAGAAACGACTTAAACGCTTCGAGAACCTCCCCCTGAGAGTCTCCCTCTGCTATTTCATCGAGGGTAAACGCCGTATGCTGCATGACGCTCTCGGGGACGTCGCCCACGTCAATAACTCGATCAAACGTTTCGGTTACCTCGCCCTCGATGACGCGGTGGGCCGTGAGATGGAAAATGCGATCCTCGTAAGGGTCCGGACCCGTGGTGGCACAATCCACGGCCACGTATTCCTCGGATAAATTACGTTCAGGGTGGACGTAGGAGACGTTCAGGGCCAGCGGGCGGTCGTCCTGCACCAGGTATCCTTCGACACCGTAGATGACCTTCACCCCGTATTCCTCGGCGGCGTGAGCTGCTTCGGGGAAGGAGTGAACGACACCGTGATCGGTTATGGCCATTGCTTCGTGATTCCAGTAAGCGGCTCGTTCAACCAGTTCCTCAACGTCAAAAAGGGCATCCATCTGACTCATGCTCGTGTGAGCATGGAGCTCCACCCGCTTGTCCTCAGCCGTGTCGTCCCGGATCATCGGGGATCGACGGTTGATGTCCTGGGCAAAAATGTTGAGATCCCGGGCTCGGCTGTAAGTATCTCGCCGGAGCTGCCCGCGTAGTTTTACCCATTCGCCCTCCAACCCCAGGAGATCCTCGTCCTTTCCCTCCGTGAAAATTTTGTAACTGATGGAATCCGTCCGGTCGGAAATTACCCCCTTAATTAAATTCTGCTTGTTTTCGCTCGTCTGAACGAACTCCTGATCAATTATTTGACCCTGGACCGTGACTGAGTTCTTTTCCTCGTGGGGAAGGTTTCGAATTTCCACGGGATCCGTCTTGATGATTTTTCCGTGAATAATCTTTTCGTTTTCTTTTTCGGCGCGAACGGCCTGACGCCGTTGTTCCTCCCGGAACTCCTTGCGTGTTTCCTCCTCGAAATCCTCGGCGTCCTCTTCAATGGAATCCGTAAAATCCCCGACATCGAAGTCAACCTCAAGGGTGGCGCCGTGACGTTCCTCGATCCAGTCCTCAATGGCTTCGTCCAATCCCCGACGATGGCTCATCCCCTTAATTTCCTCGTCGGCCAGTTCGACAACCAAATGCCCGTCGTTCAAAATCGGTTCGGCGTACTCGAGCATGGACCCTCCCGCCGGGGTCCGGTCCGAGAGGTACTGTTTTAAGTTTTCCCAGTTAATTTGAATCCAGTCCTCGAGGGACTGTTCGGAATGAGGAAGGAAGGTTACCCGGACGGCCTGAAGGAAGTCCACTTTCGACTCAAAAAATTCCTGGAGGAAATCCGCCAGATCCTCCGGGGGGGACTCGTAGGAGCCAGCTTCAAGCCAAAATTCCCAGCTTCGTCGTGCAACGTCAACGCGAAGCTCGAGGTCCCGGAGATTGTTAAGGAACTCGCTGACGGAGTTCTGTACGCTCGAGTTATTCAGTAACTCCCGAAACCGATCCAGACTGACATCAATGCGTTCCGTCTCAGACATCGGCATCTCGTTCTTTTAATAGATGACTGACGGCATTTTCGACGCCGACGTTCTCGGATTCCCCCGTGGAGCGCTTGTAAAACTCAACCTCGTCCTGTTCAACATCCCGGCCCACCGTAATTCGATAGGGGATACCGATCAGTTCGGATTCGTTAAATTTTACACCGGCCGAGGCGTCTCGATCGTCAACCAGCACGTCCAACCCCTGATCGGATAATTCATTCGCAATGTCTTCCCCGACCGACCGACGGTCTTCGTTATCCCAGCCAATTACCAGGACATAAGCATCGAAAGGGGCAATGGCCGGTGGCCAGACAATCCCCTGATCATCGTGGGATTGTTCAATGGCAGCAGCCATAATGCGACTGACTCCAATTCCGTAACACCCCATGATCATGGGTATTTCCGTGCCGTCCTCGCCGGTCACAGTGGCGTCGATCGCTTCGCTGTACTTCGTTCCAAGGTAGAAGATATGACCGACCTCAATACCGGGTTGAGCTTTCAGTACGGATTCCCCGTTGGGATCCAGGTCCCCTTCCTGTACCACACGAAGGGGGACCCACTCGTCCACGGTTACATCCCGATCCACGCAGACCCCACCGATATGATACCCGTCTTCGTTGGCCCCCGTGTACATGTCTTTTCGGCCTTTCAGGGACGGATCGGCCCAGATTTGAACCTCGTTATCCACCCCAACGGGCCCGAGGCTTCCCGGGTGAGCTCCAAAAATTTCGGCAATTTCTCCGTCAGTTAATTCCTCAACCGAATCATCGGCGCGCTGGTCGAGTTTGACTTCGTTGAGTTCGTAGTTACCGGGCAGTAGAAGGGCTGTTACTCGTCCATCGATGCGGTATACGAGCGTTTTGATCTGACGCTCGGGGACGGCCCTCGAGTCAATGTCGGTGAGGTCCTCGATGGACTTGACTCCCGGGGTTTCAAACTGTTCGACGTCGGGGTTCGATCGTGGTTCATAGGAGGGCTCCGGTGCGATACCCTCGGCCTGCTCCTGATTTGCGGCGTAGTCCGTCTCCTCGGAGTAAAGAATGGTATCCTCGCCAGACTCCGCTGGAACCATGAATTCGTGGGACAGGCTGCCGCCAATGGCACCGGTGGCAGCTTCAACCTGCGAATAATCAAACCCGATCCGGTCGAAGATGCGACGGTAGGCTGTTTCCATTTGATCGTAGGATTCACGGGCCTCTTCTTCACTGGCGTCAAAACTGTAGGCGTCCTTCATAATGAACTCCCGACTGCGCATAACACCAAACCGCGGCCGTATTTCATCCCGGAATTTCGTGGCAATCTGGTAGAGGTTAACCGGTAGATCCCGGTAGGACGTTAACTCATCGGAAACAAGATCCGTTATGACCTCTTCGTGAGTCGGACCAAGACCGTATTCTCGATCATGACGATCCTCGAGTTGCATCATTTCGGGCCCGTAGTCATCCCAGCGTCCCGTCTCCTCCCAGAGTTCACGGGGCTGAAGAATCGGCATGAGAACTTCCTGAGCTCCCGCCCGGTTCATCTCATGCCGTACAATTTTTTCAATTTTTTGGATGACTCGTTTAGCAAGTGGAAGATATGTGTAGACCCCCTGAGTCAGTCGGCGAATCATTCCAGCTCGTATCATCAGACGGTGACTCGGAATTTCGGCCTCCTGGGGATCCTCTTTTCTCGTTGGTAAATAAAAGCGGGAGAGATAGCGGACAGTCACAACGAAGCTCCTCTCAAGTCAGTTATCGCCGTCATCGTAAAGTAAGGTCTTTGTACAGGGACGGAAAGGACACTTTTAGAAATCAATAGCAATTCATAAACAGAATCAAAGCGTATTTGTCAGACAATCCGCGGAAAAGGTCCTGCAAGGGACCCATATTGAGAGCAAACTACTAAAGGCTTCACGAAGAGAATCGCTCTCCCCCCCTCCAGCACGCCCAATCCATCCGCCAGGTGATTCTAAATTCACCGGGTCAAAATAATTCTTCGAGGTATTCCTGAGGACCCCTCGATTCCTTGCGGAATATATCGTTAAACTGATAATAGTTCAAGCCAAAAAAATTGTCCTTAAGGGCATTGTTCAAGGAACCAGAAAGCTCTATATTATTTATGATTGAAGTATTTTCTCGGAAGAAATCAGAAAGCTTTCTTACGGGCGGAGGGGATTGTTTCAAAAAATATATTTTTTTCTTAATTTGAAATCTTCTTAGGTATCCCGTATATTATTGCTGAGTCAGTCGAATATCATCTTGGAGGTTGACATCTTGACACCATCTCGGGACACCACCACGAATAAATTAACCCAACAGACCGCCCTCCTCGAGACCACTCTGGATTCCACGGCCGATGGTATTTATATCATCGGAAGAGATAACCAGATACTTGAGTACAATGACCAGTTCCTGAACATGTGGAATATTCCTGAAAATCTTCTCGAAAACGGCGGTCAGGAAGATTTGTTGAACCATATCAGGGGTCAACTCAAGAACCCCCCTCAGACCATCAAAGAAGTCCGTCAGATCACCAACGATCGCTCGGCGGAAATCCTTGATACCATCGAATTCGAGGATGGACGCCTGTACGAGCGATACTCCTGCCCCGTAAAAATTTCGGACGAGTATTACGGTCGTCTCTGGAGTTTTCATGATATTACCGAGCGCGAGAGGGCACGTGAACGCGCTCGGGAATTAGCGTATTCCGACCCACTCACGGATTTACCCAACCGGATTAAATTTCTGGAGTACCTCCAGGGAATGCTGCTTTTCAACAAAACTCAGGAGCAACAGGCGGGCGTTCTCTGCCTTGACCTCAGCCGGTTCAAACGAATAAATAACTCCATTGGCCAGGATGCCGGTGACGAAGTCCTAATGGAGTGTGTCAGACGCTGGGAGAATGCTTTTGACGACGATTTAATGATGGCGCGAACCGGCGGCGATGAATTCATGGTTTTTGTCCCCGAGTGTGAATCCCACCAACACCTTGAAGACATCGCGGAAACTGCACTCCACGCACTCGACGATCCCTTTTCCATCAACGGAACTGAAATTGACGTCAGGGTCAATATTGGAATCTCCATATTTCCGCAGGACAGCGATAACGTTGATGATTTACTAAGCATGGCTCATAGAGCCATGGTCAAGGCCCGAGAAAATGGGGTTAATAATTTTGAATTTTTTCTCTCCGATATGCGCGATGCTCCCTCCGATATCGTTTCCCTCGAATCGGATCTTCGTAAAACGGTGGATAACGACGAATTGAACATCCATTATCAGCCTCAAATTGATATGAAGGACCAGGAAGTTAAGGGCTTCGAAGCGCTGCTCCGTTGGGATCACCCGGAACGAGGTATGATATCTCCGGAAACGACGATTCCCCTTGCGGAAGAAACTGGACTTATTCTTCCCGTTGGAGAATGGGTCCTGAAAGAGGCCTGCAATAAGCTCAACCAGTGGCAGGATAAAACTGATCGGCCGCTCCGAATGGCCGTTAACGTCTCGGCGGAGCAAATCATCCAGGAAAAGCGCTTCCTCAATTCCCTCAAGTCCACAATCGAAGAATCCGGAATTGATCCCAGTATGCTTGAACTTGAAATCACGGAACACGTAGCGCTCAGGGATCCTGAATTCACATCCGACTTACTCCAGGAGTTCAAATCCATGTCAGTCCGGACCTCCGTCGACGACTTCGGAACCGGTCATTCCACCATGAAATACCTACAGAAGTTCCCCTACGATTGCATGAAAATTGACCGTTCATTCATTGACGGGCTGACAAAGCACGATCAAAACAGGGTTATGGTCGACGCCATGATTTCACTCGGCAACGAACTTGACCTGGAGGTTATTGCTGAGGGTGTTGAAACAAGTGATCAGCTCGACGTGCTGAACGAACTCAACTGTGATGCTGTCCAGGGCTTCTATTACGCCGAGCCGATGATGTCCAAGGACGTGACGACCTACCTCGAGAACCAGACCTGATACGTCCTTTTCAGTTCTCTACTTACCCTGGTTACTTCACCGCCCCTCACCTACAATTCCTTTACGGGGTGACCGGGTAAGTCCATGAAACTAAACACCAAAACTTTCGTCATTGTCCTTCTGGCCGGTACGGCCATCAGCTACCTTTATTCGACCTCTTTACTGAGGCTCAATCGAAACCCCTCTTCAACAACTCCTCAAACGTCCAACAGTGGACCTATTCCCCAGGCGGATACCAACACCGCGACTACCATGTCCACCAATAACGGTGAGGGGAGGGATTTTATCAGTCACACTGCCCGGGTAATCGAAATACACGACGGTGATAGTTTCAGGGTGTTATTCACTCAAAACAATCAATACGCAACGGTCCGTGTTAAAGGTATCGACTGTCCGGAAGCGTCCTCTGGGATTGAGAAATGCGGCCGGGGAGGCGTCGTTGACTTACCCTGTGAGAAACAGATCCCAATTGCTCGCCGGGCCAGCGCCTTCGCCGAAGAACAACTACTCAACAAAACTGTGAAGCTCGAAAGCTACAACAATTTTAACCGCGGAAACGACGGACGTATCCTCGCTTACGTTCGCTCACCAAATGGTAAGGATTATGGCTTACAGACGATCAAGAAAGGGTATTGTAATGACTCAGGTCGCATTTATGATCATCCGAGAGACGAAACATACGAAAACTATCGGCGTCCTCTGATAAATCAGTAGTTTTGACCCATCTGACGGATTTTTCAATTAATCACCTTCTTACCGACTAGTTGTTCGGCATGAAGTGCCTTCAGGTCCGTTAATGATATTATTCTCCAGGTAGGCGTCAGGAAGAAACAAATCTTACTTGACTGCTTCTTGCACCCATCTAAACATGGAACTAATTCTAGTGGAGTACGCCAACGGAAATTTTTTCAAAGACTACTGAACAAATTGAAGAAACCGCCGGGCAGTTGTTGAGCTATAAAAATTTGACGGAATCATCCTCTACCTTTTTCATATTGTGAAGACCCAATACATGAATTCCTTTTTCACCAGACAGACCAGTTTTTTCGCTCTCCTCGGATTGGCCGTTGGAGTTGTATACTCCTGCCTGTTCCCTCTGCTTGGACCCCGATACCTTAATTTCATACCGCTGGTAGCCTTCATTCATACACTGGTGTTATCAGTTACTACTGGCTTGGTATTTTTCCTGACTAAATTATCAACGCAAAAATTAGAAAGTGATTTTCTTGTCCTTATTCCGGCCGGTTTGATTTGCTTGCACCTGGTTTACTGGCTGTTTTTTCATTCATCCTTGGTCCTGTTTAAGCAGTCGATAAGACTTCCTCTCTCGGTTGCCAGTGGTCTATTTACAATGGGAAGTATCAGTTTGATTTACCTCTCACTGGAGGATGTCAGGGGGTCCTCCAGTTCGTTCACATACCTTACCCTGATCATCTCCGGCGTCCTGCTGACGAAATTGCTCACTATCTCGTATCTTCCAGAGACGAACATTAACAACTGGGTGATTAAGGACCATCCGCACCGGAGCATTGGCACTGACGGAATAAATCAGTTCGTGTATCCCCTCTCCGTACCAATCGAGGAGGGTCTGTCCGACTATCGTTATATTTTGCCCTCTGTACCCCGGGGCCAAAAAATCGTGACGGTCGTTTTTGACGCTTTCAGGGAGGACTACTTTGGTAAAACATTAGAAGGTATTTCCCTCACACCGAATATGTCGAAATTTGCTCTTAACCATCACTATTTTTCCAATTACTACGTTCAATCAAACTGGACTAAACCCTCGGTAGCCAGTTTCTTCACCGGTCAGTATTTGCACGAACACAAAACCTTTGAGGGCACGGGACAGGCCAGGTTAGGTGAGAATAACAAAATAACTCAACCCAGTTACAGCGGTCACGTGTTACCTGGCTCCGCAAGAACACTGGCCGAGCGATTGAAACAGAGAGGTTTTAAGAACGCGGCTTATGTTTCAATTCCTCACATCGGAAGTAGTTTTCAGTTTGGTCAGGGTTTCGATCAGTACGAAACCTCCCAGCTTCGTGAGCTGAGGGAGGTTTACTTTTCGTTCCGGTCAATCCTTTTCTGGTTACTGAGAGAACAAACCTCCAGAAGCTTTATTTACCTGCACTTACAGGGTCCGCATTCAACCCGGATTACTGGAGACGGACCCAGTTCAATTCAATACGGAACGTCCAAAAACACTGGTCGCTTCCCCACCTCAATAAGTTGATCGAGCGAACCTATGATCCCCTTGACCACCAGAAACACCGAAAGGACATTAACATTCTACGACTTGCTTACGGTTCGGACGTCAACTATTACGATAGGTTCGTATTCCCCAGACTCACGCATGCTCTGAAGGATCTCGGAGTCTTCAAGGATTCCTTATTCGTGATGACGTCCGATCACGGAGAAAATCTCTACGACCACAAGAAATACTTCGGACACTTAAAGCACCTTACCGAGGAAATTATCAATGTACCTTTATTGCTAAAATTCCCTCAAACAGTCAATCCATCAAACATTCGATCCTTGGACCAGGAAAAGCATAAGCTTGAATCCATCGATCTAACGGCAACACTACTTGATTTTGCCAATGGTGACACAACAAATATTTCCGGTCGAAGCTTCCTTGGCCTCTCCGACAACGACAGTGAGTTTACGAATTCACTGGCGGAAAAAGCGGATGATCGTTCCGTGAAGACGGCTGTCGTTAATCAGGAAAACTGGAAATATAGTCACCAATTCGATCGGCAGGAAGGCTTTTTATACGATCTGAATAAAGCCACTGGAGAAAGAACACCTATTAAAAACACAATTAAAACCAATCATTTGCGGGACGTGTTGTTCTCCGAACTGGATCCAAGTGGGAAATTGGGTAAGCCCTTTCCACGGATAAAGTCGCTTTCACCGTCTCAGGCAGACAAATTGAGGGGACTCGGTTACATGAAGTAAGGTTTATCTCCCACCGCTTACCGGTAATCCACTCGGAACTGTGTCCGGTATCGTTTGACGAAGTTCTGACGATAGATTACCGTTGAGCGACTTAACGGAGGGTGAGGTAAGTGATTGAAGGAACCGCAAAACCAAATCAATTTCTCGGGACGTTAATTCAACCTGCCTCAACGTAGGGTCGAGGGTTCTAAGAATTAGTTCCTGATCCTGTTTACTCGTCAAGACTGTTGGAATCAGGAGTTGTCCCGGACCACCGGGTAACCTCGACAAATAACTGGACTCCACAGGACCATCCAGAGATTTTCGAAGGTCTGCTTTAAGCTGAGCGGGATCATAATTTCTCAAAGATTTCCGGGGATTGACATGATGTTCTACTGCGCCCCGCAGCGTTTTGTAGGCGCCGTTGTGCATCCAGGGTCCCGTCACCGCTACGTTCCTCAGGGGAGGAGTCCGAAAAGCAAATCGATCCATAGTGTCACCCGTTTGAGAATAGAACCCGAGATCGTATGGCTCGTCGGGGGTCTTACCCGGTCCGAGCTGGGGAACACCAATGTTGTGAGCTTTTTGATCCGTCATCAATGAACCAGCGTGACACTCGGAACATCGTCCTTTGCCGTAGAAAAGGCGGGCACCCTGTTTCTGTTTTTCAGTCAACGCATCGTTATTTCCTTCTAAATATTTATCCCAGGGACTGTTGAGAAACGTAAATGCTTCAATCTGATAAGCCGCAATCGCATTAGCGGCATGGGCAAATGAAAGTGACTCGAACGGAGCATCAGGATAAGCCTTCTTGAAAAGGCGACGATAGTCCCGGTTTGACGACAGCCGCTCCCAGAGTTGGTCCCATATTCGCTGAAATTGACCATCCGGTATCCGGGCCAGTTGATTGATTTCGCCCTTGACCGTTTTATCCCCCCGGTCACCTCTCATTTCATCCCGGGCGGTTACGGGAATCATGGCCTGAGCTGCCTGAAGGTTTTCAACGGCTTCCGGGAGTTCAAATCCCGCCGGTGTCAGAAGCAGATCGCTATTGGGAATCTTCCGAACTCTCATGTCCCAGAAGAGTGTTCGCCACTCAGGGGACCCCCGATTCCAGATATCCTGAGCATTCCGGGGTATAAACTGACGGTCGTCTCCAACCATCCTGCTGAAATGGTTTCCACTGGCCTTCGTACCGATCGAGAGGGAAAGACCATCACTCGTACCCTGGGCCGGATGATGACAACCAGCGCATGATATATCCTTGTTCCCGCTGAGCAACCGGTCAAAAAAGAGCTTTTTCCCGAGCTTGACCTGAGCTTTGGAAAAATCCGGCCCGGGATTGACGGGAGTAACTTTCTGATTCGCTAGGAGTTTACGCAGAGAAATACTGGAAGAAGCAAACGCTTTCATTGGGGAAAGTACGTTAAAGAGGAAAACAGGAAGCAGTAACGCCAGTACTAGCAAACGGTAAATAAGACTTCACATCCGCTGAACCTTCGTTTTATAGAGGATTACAATTATACCGCTCCGTGTATCCAAGGGAAACAATGGTATTTTTCTTGAATGAATGGAACCAGGACGGTTTCGAGAGAAATATGTAACGGTTTATGAGCCCTATACTTACAGGGATCTTCATGAAAAATTGACCGGACCAGTACTCACGGCTGGATCAGTTAGAGGTACCAGATTTCTTTGCAAGTAAAAATTAGATCAAATAGCCTTAAAAAATTACTTCGAGAAAATGGGAGGATGGGAGTGACGTGACAAAGGGGAAATATCATTAGATCAGGTAGTATAGAGTATCTAGACAGACCCATTTGTTGCTTCACCAGCTAAAAGATTACTCCTGAACTATTATAGGGACGGGTATCTCAATGTTGGATTTTTTAAAAACACAATGCGTGATCGTAGGGGAATCGTATATCAAACCTAATTTAATCACAAAGTTCGATTCCTAAAATAAAAATTATAAATCTTTATTCAATTACCAACGTCCGAAGAGGTGAATCATTCGGAATGAACGGATTCTTAAAGTCTAAAGTTCTGAACGAATTCATTTTTGGTTTTGTATTTGGTCTACTTTATTCTTTCTTGTTTCCTCTTCTTGGGCCCAGATACGCTTATTTTCTATCCTTTCTTTCTTTTTTGCATTCAATCTATTTTGGCCTGCTCGGAGGTTTCTTATTTGCCTTCGGACTTTGGCTGGCTGATACCTACGAAAATCATCTACTCTGGTGTATTCCGGCACTAATAATTTCCTCCCACCTAACTGTCTGGTTAATCCTCTTTTCCGGCTTCTCTACTTTCAAGCCTTCAGTCCAAATTTCAGGATCTCTTGCGATTTCGCTATTTTTGTTCGGAACAGTTATGTTACGGGGACTGTATCTGGCTCAAACTTCGAAGAATTCAAGACTTCCGGTGTTCCCTGTTCTGGTCGTCTCGTCCCTACTGGCTATAAAATTGATCGGATTCGGTTACATACCACAAAACGCAATCGATTACTGGGTAAAAAAAGACGTCCCCTCCAGGTCCAGTGGATCCGAGATGAAGAGAGTTTTTTACCCTCTTTCGATTCCATTCGAGCAA
Organism: Salsurabacterium abyssinicum (SeqCode); assembly: GCA_042219765.1. Classification (GTDB taxonomy): domain Bacteria; phylum T1Sed10-126; class T1Sed10-126; order T1Sed10-126; family CAZEBV01; genus JBDGPI01. The sequence goes on along the minus strand of JBDGPI010000090.1, from coordinate 13,784 downwards.
CTGGTCAGTACTTACAATCCGCTAATCCCGGCTGTGCCTGACGGCAAGAAAATCGTGACGGTCATCTTCGACGCTTTTCGAGAAGACTATTTTGGGAGGACTAAAAATGGTATAAGGCTAACTCCTAACATGACGTCATTCGCCGAAGATAATAGTTATTTTTCAAATTACTACGTACAGTCCAACTGGACGAAGCCATCGGTTGCGAGTTTCTTCACGGGCCAATACGTCCACGAGCACGTTACCGTAAGCGGTGCTGGCCGTCAGGTCCTTGACAGAACGGGAAAAACGACAATTGCGGAACACAGCGGCCATGTTCTCCCCGAGAGATATTCAACGTTGGCCGAACGTCTGCGGAAACAAGATTTCCAAAATGCAGCATATGTTTCCATTCCTCATATTTCTAAAAATTACAATTTCAACCAGGGCTTTAATTACTACGGTTACCGGAACCTGCAAAGCACACCGGGGAATCTTTTCGCTGTTCGATCATTACTGTTCTGGACGGTAAGAAATCAGCCCGAAAACTTGTTTCTCTATTTACATCTACCGGGTCCACACTTTGGGTACGAAGAGGGCCTCTACCACAATGACTCTTTCTGGAAAAAAACGGACTTTGAGACCAGCATGGATATGCAGCAGCAGTGGACTCTTGAAAAGTTGCCTCCGGAATTAGTAGAAAAGAGTCTGGACGAAACTTTGATTAATCAACACCAGACGGAAAAATCAATTCTCGAATTATCGTACGCCTCGGACGTAAATTATTACGATAAGGTAATATTTCCGCTGATAACAAAATCCCTTAAGAATATTGGGATGTTCCAGAACAGTCTTTTCGTTCTCACAAGTGACCACGGTGAGCTTCTTTGGGACCATCAGGGCTACTACGGTCATAGTCAATTTCTTTACGAGGAACTGATCAACGTTCCTCTACTGGTTAAATTACCGGAAGGGGTCCAGTTAAAGACGGCAGCAGCGCCGCCCAGCCAAAAACCAATGCTCGAAAGTCTTGATCTGACCGCTACGATACTGAATTACGCCGGTGCCAGCAGGAAAAAAATTGAAGGCGACCCATTTTATTCCTTCTCTCGGAGCAACCCAGTAACGCATAAGAAATTCAGCACCGCATACGCCGAGGAGGCCGACGGCGATCAATTAATTCAAGCAACAGTAATACGGCCTCCCTGGAAGTACAAATACAATTACCAGCATGAAGAGGGAAAATTATTCAATCTTGCAACCTCAGGCGAGTCCAAACAGATAACTGATCAAGGTGCTGTCCTTAATTCCCTCAAGAACAATCTTTTAAACGAGTTCAATCCCGGAGGACAATTTCAAAATCCGCCTCCCGACCTTAAAACCTACAGCGGCGGGGAATTAGAACAACTCAGGGGAATGGGGTACATTAATTAGTTTATTTCACTCTTATACCTTTCCGGCTTCATACCTGAAGTCCTCCGAAAGATTGTAAATTCACAAATCTTCTATCAGTCAGACAGTGATCCCGGAACAACCACCTGTTAGAGATATATCCTTGAGCACGGGGAGTCTGTGATGCCAGGTCTTTCAGGATCATGTTTATTAACAATATCAATCCTGAATAAATCTTACGGAATTATTCCGATCGTTTTAGCTTACTTTTAAATAATCTTTCGAGGTTCTATTTTCATCTTATACTGGAAGGATTTCGGAACGAACTTGTACATCAATTCCATCAAGTAGTTAACTTGAATTAGAACGAAGTAACTGAGATATTACTTAGAAGATCAAGATCTCTTCAGTTGGATGTTTTGGGACGCTTATCAAGAAAACAGAGGTTTCGATTATGAAAGTTCTCGTGCTCGGTGGTGACGGCTACCTGGGTTGGCCAACGGCGATGTATTTATCCAATCAGGGTCACGAGGTAGCTGTTCTGGATAACTTCATTAAACGAAAATGGGAATTGGAAGTTGGAGTGGGGCCCCTTCGCCCTCTACCGGATCTAAACGAACGTATAGAAACCTGGGAGGAAGTAACCAGTAACCGGATTGACTCGTACATCGGTGACCTCAAAAACTATCACTTCGTAGAAGAAACGCTTGAGGACTACCAGCCGGACGCCATTATTCACTACGGGGAACAATGTGCGGCCCCCTACAGTATGATTGACATCGATCATATTGTGGAAACCCAGATCAACAATATTCAAGGAACCCTGAATGTTACTTACGCCATGAAGAAAACTTGCCCGGATGCCCACCTATTGAAGCTGGGCACGATGGGTGAGTACGGAACACCAAACATTGAAATCCAGGAAGGATTCCTGGAAGTCGAAAAAGACGGTCGCAAGGACATACTTCCCTTCCCAAAACAACCTGGCTCCTTCTATCACCTTTCTAAAGTTCACGACAGTCAGAATCTTATGTTCGCCTCGAAAATCTGGGATCTCCGTATTACGGATCTCAACCAGGGCGTCGTCTATGGAGTTCAGACCGACGAGACGGAATTACACGACGACCTCCATACTGCATTTCGCTACGACGAAATTTTCGGAACAGCACTGAATCGGTTCTGTACCCAGGCAGTTGCCGGTATGCCATTAACCGTTTATGGAAAAGGTGGCCAGCAACGAGGCTTTCTTAACATTCGTGACACTTTACAGTGTATTGAACTGGCCCTGGAGACTCCCGCCGAACAGGGCGAATTCCGAGTGTTTAACCAGTTCACCGAAATGTTCTCAGTGCAGGAATTAGCGGAACTCGTTCAGGAACGGGGTAACGACCTCGGTCTGGACGTTGAAATACAACATCTCGACAATCCCCGGGTTGAGTCCGAGGAGCATTTCTTTGACGCCGACAATACTGGACTAATGGAACTTGGTCTGGAGCCCCACTACCTCTCGGATGTTTTGATCGATTCCATGCTCGAATCGATCATGGATTACGAGCATCTGATCAAAGAAGACGTCATTCTTCCCAACGTGGAATGGGATACGGCTGATTCCCGGGACAAAATTGGTTCTCGCGGCGACCATTCCTCCTGACTGACTCACGTGAATCGCATACTTATAACCGGGGGTTGCGGGTTCGTAGGCGTTAATCTCTCTCTGCATCTTCTGGAAAGCGGCTACGCTGTCACGGTGCTCGATAATTTTTCGGAACGGGATGATTCCATCCTCCGGCGGGCCTGCAAGGACAACAATTTACCTCTCCCCGAAGTAATAGAGGCCGATGTCCGCAACACTTCAAACTATTTTAAGAGGATTAAGGACTGCGACGCCATCGTCCATCTCGCGGCCGATACCAATGTCAGGGAATCAATAAACAATCCCGAAAAGAATTTTTCCAACAATTCAAGTGGCACCCTTAAAGCCCTTGAAATCACCCGTCGTATCGAGGGACCTGGAAAGTTTGTTTTTGCCTCGTCCAACGCCGTTGTGGGTGAGACCAGTGGAGCCGTTGACGAACAGTGCATTCCGGAACCCCTCTCCCCTTATGGAGCCAATAAATTACACGGAGAAGCCCTCTGTCGTACCTATTACGAGTGCTACAACATCCACACAACGGCACTGCGCTTCGCAAACGCCTACGGGCCGTATTCGTCGCACAAATCAAGTGTAATTCCAAAATTCCTTCACCGCGCTCGGGAAGAAAAACCTCTCCGGATATACGGGGATGGTGAGCAGACCCGCGATTTTATTCATGCCCATGACATTGCCTCCGCCATTCAAACCGTGCTTGAGCACAATGAAGCCCGGGGAGAAATTTACCAGGTTGCCTCAGGTCGTGAAACACGAATACTGGATCTGGCAAAGTACATCCAACAACTTGCGGCGGAAGAAGGGCTGGACGTTGAAATTACTCACACAGACCCCAAAAAAGGGGAGATTAAATTTAATTTTAGTTCCATTGAAAAAATTAAGAGCCACCTTGGCTGGAAACCGCAACGATCCCTTAAGGAAAGCCTGCGCAGGTTATTTCCAGCGTCTGAACCAGTCAGAACCTGACTGTCAAAAGACTGAGCTTCAACCCTCTCCAAAACCAACGGACCGAACACTTCAAACCGGGAATCAGTAATCAATGACATCGTATTCCTTTTTAATCCCCGCCTACAACGAAGAATTGATTATTGAGGACGAGATTTTAGAACTTCAAGCTTTTTTGTCCGAAGAGTTCAACTCCTACGAAATAATCGTCGTCGAGAATGGTAGTACGGATGCATCCCCTGAAATTCTGCGTCGCCTTGAAAAACAGTTGGAGGAACTGAATGTTCGCCATCTTGATGTTGCCAATTACGGGAAAGCGCTCGAAACCGGTATCAACGCAACCTCCTGCAACAGGACCTTCATTTTGAACATTGATTTGTGGGATCGGGATTTCATCAAGAGGGCCCGTGAGGAACTCGACGACTTTGATCTCATCATTGGGACAAAGCGTCACCCTGACTCGAAGGACCAGAGGAGCCTCTTCAGACATTTTTTAACCTGGGGATTGAACTTCCTGCTTACAATCCTTGTTGGTTTTGAAGGGACCGACACGCACGGTCTTAAAGCTTTTCGTAAGGATAGTCTTTTACCAATTATTCGTAAGATTAAACTAACGAGGGGAATGTTTGACACCGAAATGGTTATACGAACTCAGAAAGAAGGAAAATCCATCAAGGAAATACCGATCGAGCTGGAAGTGGATCGTGCCCCTCGTAACTGGATGATTCAGAAAATCTTTCAGAATTTGGTTGATATAACAAAACTGACCTGGATTATTCATCAGGAGTATTCCACGGGAAAGCGCCAGGAAACCACTGAGAGCTGACGGGTTCAGTAGTTATGGTCGAAGAGACTGATTTTTTCTTTGTAATCGGTTCCCCCCGTTCCGGCACGAAGATATTACGGGATACCATCGGCAGCCATCCTGACGTCAAAACCACCGACTCACCGCTGGAAGACGTCTGGACCTACGGACAGGCTGACACCGATCACGACTCTTATAAAGCCGAGCAGCTAACGTCGCAAATTAAGCGAAATATTCGAAACGAGTTCAACCAAAAAAGCTCCGGGGCTTCAATGTTCGTCGAGAAAAACGTCCGTCACTCACTGAGAATACCGTATGTTCGAAGTGTGTTTCCAAGGGCGAAATTTATTCACATAGTACGGCATCCACTTGACGTTGTTGTCTCACTTGAGGAACGCTGGCGAAACCCAATCGATTGGGACTATTACCTTTCCACCCGGGCCTTTGAAATTCCCCTGGCGGATATCATTCACTACACGGCACAACTCGGCTGGGACTACGTGAAGCGGATTCTCAGTTTATCGGATCACGTTGATACGTGGGGTCCGCATTACCCCGGGCTTCTGCAGGATCTTGAGGACAGAAACCTCCTGGAGGTCTGTGCACTCCAGTGGAAGCACTGCGTGACTGGTGCACGAGAGGAGGGCATGAAATTTGACGATGACTACTACCAACTTTGTTACGAACAGTTGATGCACCAACCCAGCAAGACACTGGACGCCCTGGGAGATTTTATGTGTGTCGGCGAGATCGAGAACTGGTTATCATTCGCACAGCATCATTATCGAACTAACAGTATCAATCGCTACGACAGAGATCTCACTCCAAACGAACGAGACCGAGTAACGTCAATTCTCGGATCCCTTCCCGAAGCTCTCGGTTATGAATTAAGTTGAACTTGATATAAAATCTTCCTAATTATTTAATAAAAGCAACCAGTTTCCTCAAGACCCTGTTGTTTCAAATTACATTCGAGTCTCTCGTGGCAACACTTTGCAAAAGCCGGAAGCCATTCTGGAAAAATTTATTAAGCACCATTGAACAATTTGTTCAAATACTGACGAATTACTCTTTTTCACGTCATTTCAATAAGCCTCTAATCCCTTAAAATGGACGATACATGAAATACCTCAAATCCCTCCTCTCGTATTTAACCTCAAAATCAGGCTTACGGATTCTGGGAATTCTTATCTTCTTCCTGGTTATATGGAAAGTGGATCTTCCCAGAGTCCTAACATTACTGAAAAGTGCTTCATTCCTAAAAATTTCGTACGGGGTTTTACTATCAATACCCCTTCTGATGATTCGGTCCTATCGCTGGAACCGTCTAAAGCGCATATTTGAGATAACTGTACCGATTTTGGAGTCATTTTACCTGCAGTTACTGGGGCAAATGGGAAACATGACCCCGGGAAAGGCCGGGGAGTTCATAAAAGCTATATACCTGAAATCAGATGGTGAGCCGCTGGGACTATCGGCAGTCAGCGTTATCTTCGATCGCTTGTTTGACGTACTCGTAGTGGTTAGTGTTGCTGGGGTAGCTAGCACATACTTTTTTCCCGGCCTGATTCAGGTGAATGTTCTTTCCGGCTCAATGCTGATTGGACTTATCGTCCTTGCAGTCACTGTGGCTTACTTTCGCGTCAGTCTCTTCGCGGGAATACGTTCAATCATGCTAACTCTAATACCGGATTGGGTTGAGAATCGCGTCGGTGATTTTTCCACAACCCTAAAATGTCACCTTCAAAAGGTCACAGTAGTCGAACTCTTTACTCTTGTAACCCTCACACTCCTGGCTTTCGTGCTGCAGGTCCTCAGAATTCTTTTTTTCTCTCAGGCCCTGAACATTTCGGTGTCATTTCTTCCCCTGGCCGGAATCGTTGCGATCCTCAGCCTTTCGAATATGCTGCCGGTCTCCTTTATGGGTCTTGGTACACGGGACGCTGTCTTTCTGTATTTCTTCGGCCTACTCGGAGTTGCCCCCGAAAATTCAATCGGCGTTTCATTCATAATTCTTGCCAATATTATAATCTTTAGTTCACTGGGCTTTCTCCTGTTTATACTTGACCCGCCATCATTTCAGCTGGATCAATTTATAGCCTCCAAAAAATCACAGGAGGAACCATAAAAATCGACAAGTTCACTACGTCCAAAACGTCTTTATTGGAGAAAATCGATCGATCCTGGTTTTCTCCCTGCGAACCCTTAGCATGGAATCAGTACAAATCGCATTTCAGTTTATGAAGCAATCCGTCACCGTGATTTATTCATTGAGTCCTGATACTAAAACTTTCCTTGGATTGGTACTTTTGGAATGAACAGGGATACGAGACT
>JBDGPI010000090.1:0-6671 GCA_042219765.1 Salsurabacterium abyssinicum (SeqCode) | reverse complement strand
CTCACAGAAATCGTACTTAATCGTCTCAGTCCTCGTGATCTGTGTTATTACGAGTTCTTTGATACCGTTCTTCCCCACCTATTCAGTGCCTCACATTGATTACTTCAAAGTCATGACGATTATCAACTACCTTCAGGAACCCGGCCTGTACTCCGGTGATCGTCTGACTCAAATCTCAACAAATTTTCATAGCCAGGCGGCCCCAATTTACTTCTACGGTCTTGCGTATCCACTAAACTTTCTCATCTCAAGCAAATGGGTCATGCTGATTCTTGGATCCGTGATAACGGTTCTGTGTGTGTTTTTCTCGGGCGAGAACTGGCGAACGAAAGAAAACTTACTCACGGCGGTTCTAATGACCATCGTTCTTGTTAATCTTCGAATCACCCCCCTTGAAGGACACATGCGCTCTTTCACCGCTTTTTTTGTTCTGTGGGCACTCTGGCTGGGGGATGACCCTGATTTTCTCGTGCTGCTCTTTTTGACGGGACTGGCAGCGGGTATTTACCCGCCCGCTGGTCTCTTAATTCTCGCCTATTTCGGACTTCAGGAACTGAAACTCCTGGCCACCGGGGATCGTCGTCCAACCTTGACCATCGCCAGGTTAGGAGGGGCGGCAGTAATATTTAACCTGGTACTGTTACCGTACTGGTTTGAATCCGTTTTAAGTAGCGAGCTTTCCTCGTCACAGAGCCTGATCCCCGGCCTGAAATACAATCTCAATTCTTTCGTGGGGTTCTTTGAATCATTTGTTCATGGAAGTCGCGGAGCCTTCTTCTTGAGTTCCAGGAACTACAATTCGTTCGTAAACGTCGGAATCCTGTGTTTATTTCAGGCACTCTCACTCAGGAAATCATTCACCCTCAGACCGACCTTCCGAAAACTTCTGATTGCCAGTCTGGGAGCCTGGACTCTAGCCCATCTACTTCACCCCCTTATTTATCTCCCCTTCAAATACACACGAACAACACTGATATTGTTTGTCGTTCTCGTCTTCCTGGATAATTTAAAGCCAATGGTTGACTGGCTGAACCAATTACCTGACGTCTGGTCCAGACGTCTTTCATCGACAAATTTAATCCATCCAATCGGGTTCATGATCCTGGCTTCTCTATTCCTTTTCCTTTTTCCGGATTACGCTTCAGGTCTGAAACACAAAGTTCTCCAAGTGATTCTCAACTGGAATAAACTGCTTATAGCCGTGTCAGCGGGTCTTGCTGCAGCCTTATTCCTTCCGGAGAAGAATAATCTCCTTCCCCTCAAATCGCTGGGAGCAGGGGGTGCAATTTGCATTATTTTATTTTTTCAATTACACACCCCACCCAGCATCCTTGGCCTGACTCACGGAGATTTCCAGGGACTGTACCAGTATGTCCGCACGACGCCACCGGGTACGACTGTGGCGGCTCCACCAGTTTTCTACTCGGATCCGATATCGGCCTTCGGAAAAAGGCCGACCTACACGTCGAGAAATCATGCCTTTCAGCAGGATGTTTGTGACCGGAATACAAAATTTTGGAATATTTATTATTCCGACTCACCCGAGGAAATCGCGGAATTTATGCGGCGGAAAAATATTGATTACATACTTGTTGACCGACGGATGGTTGAAATCCGGACGCCGCTTAGAATAAGCCAGTGTGAAGGCATTGTGAAACCGGCCAAGACCCCCTACTTGAACCGGCACTTCGGGGAGAATGCGTGGGCGAAAGGAAACCGTATGTATCTTCTGGGTCCTGAACATATTCATTCCAACCAGACCGATGCTTAGAATCCGTGATCCATTGGAACATTCCCTGCACTCGGGGGAATACGGCAGACAGTCCTAAACAAAACCAACCTGTCCGAATCAACAATCCAGGACCCCCGGACTTACTCAACGTAGTTCAGCTTGACCAGTAACGGTTCGAGCTCGCCCTCCAGGTCAGCGGCCTCCTCATCAGTTAATTTCTCCTTCCACCGGCCTATGCTGGAGGTGAAATAGTTCCTCCGTGCAAAATTGAATAGAGAATCAAGTTCATCCTTTGCATTCAGAAAGTCGGATAACTGAGGAAGGACCTGTTTCGGGGACTGCATTAACTCCTCGTACTTAATGCAATATTTTTTATTGTCATTCACATTTTCAACACCGGATAGTAAGGCCCGAACACACTTCGTCCATTGATGTATACAAACCTGTAGAAGTGGTTGGTTGGCGACTCTATCGGTAAGTTCCTCCGTCTGTGGGCCCCAGGTGTCCACCGAGTTTTCCCCGGTAACAAGTTTTTTTAAGTAGTTTTTTAGCTGACGGGAACCGTAGAAAAGGATATCACTTACCGGAATCTCAAGTAACTTGGACGAAAGAAAATAATTCCATTCAATGGGCGATTCCCATTGATCACGGATCGACACTACGGAATCACGGCCGTCCCGAACAATAAAAACAAAACGGGCATTCGGAAAAACTTTCTTGACGGCTGGTAGTCTCAGACTATGAGGAACATTCTTTTCCACCGGTATGCTGGAACGCGAGAAAGCATCGTAGAAATCACGACGAATTGCTTCAGTATCCTCGGTGGAGTACTGGTCCGGACTTACTTCGTCGTGGGCCAGACTATAGTAGCGGTTCCAGACGTAATTCAAGTTGTGCTCCTTGGTCTGGTACGAGGAAAGCAATGAAACAGTGTCACGCAATATTTTTGTCCCCGAGCGAGGGGGCCCGATGATAAAAACAGGGGGCTTCAACGATTTCCCTCCCGTTAAAACTATTTTCGCTGGCAATGTATTGTAAGCTTAACTTTTAACGTTTACTTGTGCTTGTGATATTTTGAATACTCTGTCTGACACAATTTAAACTTGAGGGATCATTATTGAAAGTTCTCGTGACTGGTGGAGCAGGCTACATAGGTTCCTGTGTGGTGGAGGAGTTAGTCAAACGGGATCACACGCCGTATGTTTTTGATACGCTCTTCTGGGGTTCCGATGCTCTCAAACCCTTTATGGACGATATTGAACTTATTGAAGGCGACTGTCGCCATTCGGGCCATGTTATCAGAGCACTGGAGTCGGTTGAATCAGTCCTGCATCTGGCCGGAATCGTCGGTGAAACGGCCTGTCTCGAAAATCCGCAGGCTCACTTCTCCGTGAACTTAGAAAGTACACGAACGCTTGTTAACTGTTGTACCGACCCTGAGCTGGATCTTGTGCGTGATTTTATCTTCGCGTCCTCGTGTTCGGTCTACGGAAATGTTGAGGACCTTTACTCGGAAGTTGACGAATCGACACCAACCCATCCCCTCTCGGCGTACGCCAACGCCAAGAAACGATCCGAGGAAATTATACTGAACCGCAGCCAGGAAGTTTCTCATTTTCATCCCACCATTCTGCGTCTCTCCACTGTCTTTGGCTGGTCACGCCGACCCCGTCTCGACCTGGTAACGAACCTCTTCACCTACCAGGCCTGGAAGGACAAGGAAATCACTATTTACGGCAGTGGCGAGCAGTACCGCTCACTTGTCCACGTCACTGACGTTGCCAGAGCATTCGTTGACGTTCTTGAAGCCCCACGTTTTAAACGGGGAAGTAAAATCTTTCACGTCGGTGACCAAAAGAACAACAAAACAGTTCGGGAAATTGCCGAAACCGTCGCTTCGCTTTTACCGGAGACGGACATCAAGTACAACAAGGATGCCGACACTGATCGCCGGGATTACTCGATCAACTGCCAGAAAATCAAGAATATCATCGGCTGGGAAGCCGAATGGAATGTCAAAGACGGGATCGAGGACCTGCTTCAAAAACTCAACGAAAAAGACTGGGACTGGGAAAGCGACAAATTCCGTAACAGTTCCTACGACTACCAATAATGGGTGCCTGTGACCGGCGTTGATTAACGTAGCCAGACCCTTTGTTGCCGACGAAGAAGTCAACGAAGTTGAGGAGGTTCTTCGATCCGGCCAGTACGTTTCTGGGTCGAACGTTGCGGAATTTGAAGACCGCTTCTCGGACTACCTCAACGTCAAAGAGGCCGTTGCCGTCAACTCGGGAACGGCCGCACTCCACCTGGCTCTTGCCCTTGCGGGCGTCGGTCCCGGGGACGAGGTTATCGTCCCACCCCTTACCTTCTTTTCAACTGTAACTTCCGTACTGCACCAGAATGCTATTCCAATCTTTGCCGACATCGACCCAGGATCATACTGCCTGGATCCTGACAGCGTTCGGGACAAAATTACCGACCGTACAGAAGCCGTTATACCCGTTCACCTTTACGGTCAATCAGCCGAGATGGATGGATTTCTCGAGCTTGCGGAAGAACATGACCTTACTCTAATCGAAGACGGTGCACAGGCTCACGGTACTGAATACCGGGAACAGAAGGTTGGTTCATTCGGTGACTTCGGTGCCTTTTCCTTCTACGCCACGAAACACATAACAACCGGTGAAGGGGGGATGTTGGTCACCGATAATCCCGAAGCGGCCGAAAAAGCCAGACAACTCCGGAGCCACGGAATGACGGACCGGGACCATCACGACTACCTCGGTTACAACTACCGCATGAATGAAATAGCGGGGGCCATGGGAAAAGTTCAGATGACAAAAATCGAAACGCTTAACGACAAGCGAATCTCAAATTCACACTATCTGCTCCGCAGACTCGAAGAAATGGACCGTGACTGGTACGAAACACCCGAACTGTTCGATCACGTCCGGCATACTTTCTTCTGGTGTCCACTCAAAATAAACGAGGAGGTTCTCGGATACGACACGAACACGCTGCGCGACCGTCTCGAGGAAAAGGGGATCGAAACCCGTCACCGATATCAGGAACCCCTTTACCGCCAGCCAATTTTGACCGAAAAATCGGCGTACCCCAATGAATTTCCCTTTAACTCCAAGCATTATCCAGGGGAAATCGACTACAACCAGGTCGAACTACCCGTTGTTGAGCGGATTGCCGGAAAAATGATTGGGTTACCGAATCACCCCGGTCTTGAGGAACCGGACCTCGACACGGTTGTAGAAGCCATCCGGGAGGTCTCCCCCGCTTAACGATGAGCTCGTCTTACCTTAGCGAGGCCGAACTGAAGTCCCTGGGTCTCGATGACTACGGAGACAACGTTCGTATCAGTGACGCCGCGAGAATTCACAATCCCGAAACTCTCTCGCTGGGAAGCAACGTAAGAATTGATGACTTCACCGTCCTGACCGGTGACATAACCATTGGTTCAAACGTTCATATTGCTCCCTTCACGTCCATCTCGGGAGGGGAGGGAATCATCCTGGAGGATTTCGCAAGTGTTTCCTCTCACGTCGCAATTTTTACGGTCACGGCAAACTACACGGGAGGGTCCATGGCTAACCCAACAATTCCGGACGAGTACAAGCCCGACCGGGACAAGGGCCCGGTCAAACTCGAAAAACATGCTCTGATTGGCTCTCGGTCCGTCGTTTTACCGGGAATAACAATCCACGAGGGCGGATCGGTGGGCGCGATGTCACTGGTTAACGAGGACGTCGATGAATGGACGTTTTACCTTGGCTACCCCGCTCAAAAAATCAAAAACCGGGACGAGGAAACCATCAAAGAACTCGAGGACGATTTCCTGTCTAACCCTTAATTTAAAATCAGACTTACTGAAAAATGAATAATTCTTTCATCCATTACCGGTCTTCCTGGAAGTTCAGGAACAGATAAAAATTCCCGCTACTCGAACCAGGACACAACTTAACTGAGGTAAGGTGTTTCGGAAGGAAAAATCAGAGTCAGCTTACCGAGACTTGCTTAAACCAGCCTAAAAGTGAAACATCTTACTATCAGGCTCCTGCATCCACGTTCAGGACTTCACCCGTTATTGAGGACGCTTTATCGGACAGTAAAAATTCCACACTCTCGGCAACGCTTTCGGGATCCACGGCTTCCCCCAGTGACGTTCTGTTGTAAATCTGCTCCTTCTGGTCTTCGCTCAGCGTTCCGGTCATGTCGGTTTCCATGAAGCCCGGAGCCACACAGTTCGATCGAATATCCCGTTCGCCCCACTCCCTCGCCACCCCCCGGGAAAAAGATTCAAGGGCCCCTTTGGTTGAGGCGTACAGACTGAGACCCCGGAAGCCTTTCCGAGCGCTTACCGAGGAGACGTGGACAATGGAGCCATTCTCACGGTGAAGCAACATGTCCCGGATCAGGCGTTTGGTCAACAGGATGGGGGAGATTACGTTTACCTGAAATAACGTCTCCAGGCCCTCCGCCTCGGCGTTAGTGACAAGATCATCGTGGGCCAGTGCTGCATTATTCACCAATCCGTCCAGTGGTCCCTCGGGTTTTAGTTTATCCTTGTACAGGTCCTCAATTTTCTCGGGTGACGAAAGATCGAACTCCAGGTGAACGTAATCATCACCGTGTTGAGACTTTAACGCCTCGAAATTCTGGGGCTGACGTCGACTTAAGCCAATGACCCGGTAGTCGGATTCAAGCAATGTTCGGGTAATCGTGTTACCGAGGCCCCGGGAGTCACCCGTCAAAACGATTGTTTTCATTGTCTGAGTTTTTTCCCGTTCTGGATTGATTGACATTGTCCACAAACTTTAAAATTCGAGGCTGTTCCCAGTCCTGCAGTTCTTCATTGAAAAATTGCTTTAGCCCGGATTATTCACAAAGGGTCTAGAAAAGAGACACGAGACGGCCTATGATTGGG
>JBDGPI010000089.1:59366-70540 GCA_042219765.1 Salsurabacterium abyssinicum (SeqCode) | reverse complement strand
TGGGAAGACGGTCAGCCGATCAGCGGAGCGGACGCCAACGACACGCAGGACGTCTACTTCCGAACGTCGGTTGAAGGTCCGGTGCTGAGTGTCTCCAAGACCTTCTCCTCCGTGTCGGGAAGTTACCGTCCGGGTGACACGATCTCCTACTCGATCACCGTGACGAACACCGGTGCTGACACGGCCGGCAACGAGGCCGTTGTTGACGCGATGCCGGACAGCACGACGTTCGTGTCGGGTAGTGCGACCGACGACGCCGACGTGACACCGTCCTACAGTACGAGTCTTTCGGAAAGCGACGACTTCACTAACTCGGGTGGAACGGGAAGTACGAGCACCGAGCGTGTGAAGTTCAAGCTGGATGGCATCAACCTTGGACCGGGCGACAGCAAGTCGTTCTCCTTCAAGGTGACCATCGACTAACAGTTGTTACTTGCTCGGCGCATGAAAACCACGAGGTGTTGTGATGGATGACTCGATGTTGGTGTCCGGAACGTTGAATCATTTCAGTTTCATAACCGGTTTTCCCGGGGTGGACTGTACCTCAGGTGAAACAGGAACTGACGGATTGCCGGCATCAGTGTACGAAATCGGACGATTCAGTGGTTTAAGACTCTGGTCCAACTTTGTTTCTTGGCCGGAGGTTCAAGTATCGGATGAATGATCCGTTATGACGATTGGAGTGCTCGTTTAGCATGGTAATTCTCCGTGCTGTGGTGGCGTTTCTTCGAAGTGCAGTCCACAACAGTACGGGATTGGTGCGCCGGAATCGATCGGGTTCTGGTGCCGGAAAGAGTGGTAGAACCGTGAATACAGACAGTACGAACGCACTACACGGCAGGTACAACCTCCTGCGTTCATTGACTGTGCTGTTAGTGGTTCTGGCTCTCCTGGCACCGGTTGGTGTAACTCCGGCCCATTCCAGCAGTTCCGATCGTAGCCATGCGGCTGAGGGTACAACGATCTCAAACGGTAAGACGTCCGATACCATTGCCGCTTTCTCCGGTGAGGTATCGGTTCAGTACACCAACGACGCCGGCGGGGATACACGGTACGACAGTCCGGATGTTACTGCGGATACACAGGTTCAGCACCTTTCGATAACACGATTTACACCGGATACCGCCCAGGTTGGCGTTGAACCGGGTGATACGGCTTCGGTGGCCGTACGCCTTCGAAACCGGGGTAACGGTCCCGATACCTACTCCCTGACGGGAGACCTCAAACGGCACAGCTGGGACACCGGCATTCACTTCGACGTCAACGGTGATTCCGTCCTGGATGACAGTGAGTTTAAAGTTAGCCGTTCGAGCAATCTTGTGTCCTTCGGCGATACGTACCTCTTATTGACGGTCGCCATTCCCGATACGGCGGACCTTGGATCGGATACTTACACGGTTTCCTCACAATCGTTGAGAACGGAAGATCCCGAACCGGGTTCCGACTCCGTGGTTGTTGCGGTGAACGTCAGTGATGTTGGTGAAATTACCATTGACACACCCGTTAACGGCTATGACACCAATCAACGTCTGGTTCGCGTTGCGGGATCTTACAGTGACGCCGATTCGGGGGATTCCATCACCCTGGACGTTAATGGTTCCGATACGATGAGTACCGCGGTTGATGCTTCGGGTAGCTGGGCCTTTGATGATGTGCCGCTGCAGGATATGGGCGATACTCTCAGGGCGTCACTCTTCTACGGTGATACAAAGGCGACTATACGGGACCGAGATACCATTACCGTTAATTACGACCCGATTGCCGACACCGTACCGAGTGACTTTGGGGTCAGGGAACCCGGCGAGGATACTGTGGCACTCGGCTGGACTGACTTCCTGACACGTCCCGGGTACGATCCCGACACCGGAACAGGATTTGCCGAGTATACCGTCTTCTACGATACGGGAACCCTGCCGGATTCAACCTCTACCATATGGGATTCCGCGGACGCCTCTCAGATGAGCAGTATTAGTACAGATACTACGATCGTAACTGGTCTCGAGTCCGGCAGAACCTACGGCTTCCGGATTGCCTACCGGGACCGTGTCGGTAATGTGTCACAGCTCTCGGACGGCGAAACAGTCACTGTTGGTACGGCCTCAAAAATCACGATGACTGCTGTCAGAAACACGATGACGGACTCGGCCCTCGTTGCTGACGGAAGCGGTACCATTGGAATACGCGTTACCTGGAAGAACACTGGTGACCGAACCGGAACACTGCGTCTTGACGCCGATCAGTTGAAGTTCCACGAAAGTGACGGTGGCTTCGCTACCGGCTTCAGCCGTTCCTTGAGAAGTGATTCCGTCTTTTCCGTTCCCGGCCACTCAAGCCGGTCCGCCGTCTGGTGGGTTGACGTGCCGGATACGCAAACCAGGGACCTGATCGGTAATTTTGAGGTCAGTCGGCTTGGATCCGATACGCGCACGCACGTGAATATAGCCTCAAAAATAACTGATATTACGATTACCGGTAGTGGAATCGATGCCTGGAGGTTCGACGACAATGCTATCGAAGTTCTTGCGGGTAAACGCAACAACAAGGTCCTTCACAACAGGAAGTTGATGAGTTCCGACGGTCAAATGGTAATGATGGTCCAGCGTGGTGATTCGAGCTTCATCGATACGCCCCTGATTAATCCCGAGTACGAATTCGAAACCCGCAAGGAGTTCTACGATGCAGTCGAATCAGCCAACAAGAAGATGGAGTCCACCCTTAATGAGCCTGTTGGACAGACTCTGACGAACATCTCCTTCTGGGAGGGTGGCGTCGGGGATACGTACCTCGGTCACGCAAAGGACATTTACGAAAACTTCACCGTCTCCATGGTTAAACCGTCGGTCAGCTCCGATAACCTGAAAGTCGCCAAATTGTTACCTGAAGAAAACAAGTGGCATGTCATCGATGAAAATCCTGAGATAGAGGACGGAAAGATATTCTTCGACGTAAGCTCGGATCAGGACATAACAGGGTCCGGATTCTCCGTGTTCAAAGTGGTCTCCGGACCGCAGGTGTCGGAAACGAAACCGGCTTCCGAAGCCGTCGTCTACCCGAATCCGTTCGTGCCCTTTGACGGTGATAAAGAAACCGGTACGTACGGCACCGGTGAGGGCGACGGTATCTACTTCGGTACGGGGGTCAACAGCGGATTCAAGGCCGGAACAGTTCTGAAGGTCTACACGGTTACCGGTGAACTGGTCGTCGAGAAGAGAACGAGTGAAGAAGGCCTCATTCGCTGGAACGCAAAAACGGAGATGGGCAATCCCGTCAGAAGCGGTGTGTACGTCTACCGGATCACGACCCCTGACGGTAGCAAGAAGGTCGGCAAACTGTCGATCGTGCGCTAATCGCAGCGTAAGGAAGCATCTTGGGGAATCGTCCCCGGCAGTATAAGACCGTTTCAACGGTAATCTGGGTCTGAGTTTCAATGTCCGACAGTGGGGGAGACCAGCATGATCCGACGTAGAGTCTACTGACTTTGATCCTGCCGCGGGGACGTGGCGGTGAGGTCTTAGATTATTCGGACATCTCGTACAGACGTTTAAGCAGTCGTCTTTTAAAAACACCCGAGCGGATGACCATCCTTGTACCGTTTACGAGCAAAAAAAGTCGACTTTCCGATATCACTGGCCTCGTCCGTTCAATTACAGGGGCCTTAATGACTGACGGCTAAAACGTCCCTTGAGTTAGAAAATGAATACTGTTTTGGTTCTTACGCAATAACATGTGCGCGCGAGCGTTCCTGTTGAGACGCATAAACCATCCCTGATCTAACGCCCATGTTTTAGTTTTAGAGTCGGTATTCTGGCCATTGAGCTGAGTTTCCGTCAAAAAATGCGGGATGATGTTTATTAAACACTGATTGAGATTACAAGCAAAACACGTGCTTCTGGGGGTTACTAAACCCGATCGGAGACTGAAATCACCCATAAGTATTGGTTGGTTTCGTTGAAAAAATCCTACCAGATCGATATCCATCCGGATTTGTCCTTACTCCATAATCGTCAATATTCCGTCTGTTTTTTTCAAATAGGTTTCCATCAGGTCATAACACTGACCTCATAAGTCCGAGGTAGAAGTGAAGCAATTGCTCGGGACCTAAGTCCAGAGGCCAGGGACAACGGGTCACAATACTGCGACGTGGAGATGTTACTTACATGACAAGTGCGTTTTTGACATTTAGAACAGATGAAGCATCATTTAAGCAACAAATTAGCTACAACCCAGGTGAGTAAATAAATGGGGCTGTAGAATTAGTGACGGGGGGATTATTTCCCTATGGTTATGATCCCCCCGTCAATTTCAAATACTTACTGAACGATACAGACAGAAACCCTCAAGAATTGGCCTGTCCCTCTTCTGCTCCCGGCGCCCCCCGTCGGGAGCAGACCTTTTTTACTGCAACGATTATTACGGAAGGCATCCCTCAATCCCTCATACTCACTCTTGAATACCACCATTAAACAATTCTCGTTATTCGTTATTATCCAGTATGTCATTCTAAAGTGATCGTTAGATTTTACGGGTCACTTTTCGATTACTGGTAAATACGCCATCGTTCCTTAACGGACAGACAACTATTAGAATATTGCCCGCACGCTTAAGTAATTTCGGGATTTTTCGATAAATACGACCTGGTGTAATCTCATGCTTGACATCCTATCAGTCGGTATCCGTAGCGTTTTTCCTTAGGACGGTTGCTGCTGTCCAGTGTCGTTCATGTTGTCAATCACAGTTCGGAAGAATACTGAAGCGAAAGCCTCGGGGTCCCAATAAACGGGTTACCCATTGATTACAGTGATGCAACAAAAGTGGGAGGAAGACGTTGATGTCATTTGAAGGGTTCGGGAAGAATCTACTGGATGGAGACCATGTCCTGATAACCGGTGGTAGTAGTGGGATTAATTTCGCCATAGCCGATCGGTTTGCACGGCTAGGAGCCGATCTCACACTCATTGCTCGCACCCAGGAGGATCTGGACGAATCGGCGGATACGTTAAGTTCCACCTACGGAGCCGAAACCCTCGGACTTTCCGCCGACGTCCGAAATATGTCACGGTTGGAGACACTTATGGAACGATCCGTTGATGAGCTGGGAAAAATAAAGTGCCTGGTTTGTGGTGCAGCCGGCAATTTTCCGGCCGCGGCCAGTGAAATGTCGGACAATGCTTTTGGCTCCGTCGTTGATATTGACCTCAAGGGAACGTTCAACGCCTGCCGAGCCGCTTATGACTATTTTCAAAAACCCGGTGGCAGTATCATTGCAATTTCCGCCGTTCAATCCGAGCAACCAACTCCGTTCCAATCCCATGCCTGTGCCGCCAAAGCCGGAGTTGACTCACTGGTCGAAAATCTGGCCCTTGAGTGGGGTAGTGAGGGTATAAGAGTTAACGCTATTCAGCCCGGTCCCATTGATGATACAGAAGGGATGCGAAAGCTCCTGCCTGACTCCGGCGCCAAAAACCGGCTGGCCGAAACTTTACCGCTCGGGCGCCTCGGGGAAAAGAGTGATGTCGCTGACCTTGCCCATTTTCTGATCTCCCCGATGGCCGATTTTATTACTGGGGCGGTCATACCGGTCGATGGGGGGCAGCGACTGGTTGGATCGGGCGGACTCGTCGAAAGCGTTACGTAAAGCTCGACATAGGACCAATGATGTTCACTCGTATCAGACATTCTCAAGGAGAGATGCCAAATGGCCTCTGAGTCAGTCGATGATAGGACCCCGGATTTTATATACGGCACGGCCTGGAAGGAAGAACAGACATACGATTTAACAAAGCTGGCACTTGAATCCGGTTTTCGGGCCGTGGATACTGCCAATCAGAGAAAACACTATCATGAAGTCGGGGTTGGTGAGGCAATACAGGATGTATTAAACGGAACCATCGATCGCTCCGACTTATTCGTACAGACTAAATTCACTTACCCTGCCGGTCAGGACCACCGTTTTCCCTACGACGAGGATGCATCTAACGAAACCAAAGTCCGTCAATCCCTCAATAGTTCCCTGGAGCATCTTGGACTTCAGCGGGTGGATTCTTACATTCTCCACGGACCGTCGACCCGGAGGGGACTGGCAGCGGCCGACAGGGAAGTCTGGCGGACAATGGAACAGCTGGCCGAGGGGGATAAAGTCGATCAAATCGGTGTAAGTAATGTTTCGCCCGAGCAGCTGGACAGTTTTATTGAATTTGCTGAAAAGCCTCCTGCTTACGTCCAGAATCGGTGTTTTGCCCGAGAGGGTTGGGACAGCCGCACCCGGGAAATATGTTCGTCCAATGGTATCCGTTACCAGGCCTTTTCACTTCTAACGGCAAACCAACGGGAACTCCAGGCCGACAAGCTTCGGGATATAGCACGGCGTTACAAAAAAACGGTGCCACAAATTGCATTTCGTTTCGCAATGGAAAAAGACATGATACCCCTTACGGGAACGACCAGCGAAGAACACATGAAACAGGACCTTGCCTGCCGGAAGTTCGATTTAAAAACAGAGGACGTTAACGAAATTGAACAGATCGGGGTCTGAGTTGAGAATGTTCAAGAAGGAAAGGGTTACTCGATAAAATTTCTGGTATAAAATAACATTCTCAAAACCTGTCAAATGGATTTTCGAGAGGATCAATGGTGGCTTCACACAGTTCCGGGGGATGGAACGTCATGACACGTTTCGGTGAATTCTTTTCATCTACGTTGACTCTGGGACTGGCTGTCGCTTTAACAATCATGTCGGGTTGTTCGGCTAATTTCGCTCCACCGATTGATCAGAGTCGACTCGAGGAAGGGTATCGTCAGGCATCTACAGCAATCCGACGGGCCGAATCCCTGGATGCCCAAAAACATTCCCCTGACAAGCTCAAGGAGGCCAGGGAACTGCTTGAAAAAACCTTTGAACGCCAGAAAACCGATCCCTCCAATAAACTGATTCCCGACTACGACCGCGTCGCCAAGTTAGCTCGCCAGGCGGCTCTTGATTCGGCCGAAAAACAATTGGAACAGCTGAAAAACGACACGGACACCAGCAAAGTCAACAACGAGGAGCTGCGCCGGAAGTACGAGGCTGCCAGAGCAACCGTCGAAACTCAGAGTGAGACAATTGCTCAACAGTTGAAAACAATTAACCAGCAGCAGAGACGGATTGCCGTTCGGAGTGATTCCATTGCCAACCAGCACGATACAATCACGGCATTACGTCGCAGGATCGAGACACTGCGCAATGAACGGCCCTCGACCTCCGCACGGGCGTCCTATCTGAAATTTGACACGGTGGCTATTTTTGATTCCGGTTCGGCACGGTTAAAACCCTCGGAACAGGAAAAACTTGATTCTATTGTTCCGACTCTGAAACAATACGATAACCGTAGAATAGAAGTTCGTGGTCTCACGGATACTTATCCCGTTGCGGATGACCATGAATTTGAGTCAAACTGGGAGTTGTCCGCCAAGCGAGCTATTAGCGTCGTTAAATACCTTGTTTACGTTAAAGGTATCGAGAAAGATCGGATATCGGCCAATGGAATGGCGGAATTAAATCCCGGTTCCTCTTATGACTCGCCTCTGACTTCGTCCGATTACAGACGGGTCGAAATCGTTCTTTTACCGCCTGATTCAACCATTCATTACGGTGTTCCGGAGTCCTCCGACTCCAGTCCGGATTCCTAAGGCTGTCCAATGCCTAAAACCAACTCGGCGTCCTTTATTCTTGCACTAATTGCCTGTCTTTTCTGCGCCGGGTGTTCAACACCGTACCAGGAGTACTCAAGCCGGGGAGGGTACAGTGACTTTGAAATCGAAGAAACGAAACATTTTGTATCGTTTACCGGAAACGGTTACACAGACCTCAATGAGGTCAGGAGGTACGCAAAGTACCGGGCCGCGGAGATAGCGGCCGACCGGGGGTACAGCTATTTTAAGATTCTGGAGGAGCATCAGAATGAGTCAATCCGCAGTGCCCAACTGGGAACCGGTCAGGCCACGGACAAAGTTTTTGGACGTCCGATGGTAAGCCTGGTTGTAAGGTTTTACGAAAGCCCGCCAGAGGGGGGCGATGTCCTGAACGTCGATGAAATTTTAAACCCTTCCACCAGCTAAACTCTAGTTGTATTGATTAAAACCCCCCGTCACTTTTTCCTGTTTTCAGTTAGTTCTTGGGATCCTAACCCTTTAGTCGACCCGTAAGCGCGTCACTGGCCGGTGAAAGTTGGATTGTCTGTCCCAGATCTTTCTCCCGTGCTCTCCGATAGATATCGTAAGCTGCGGCCGTTGTCTCAATTGCCGTACCACCACTATCAAAGAGCGTTATTTCATCGCGGGATTGCCGGCCGGGTCGAGTGCCGGCCACAATGTCTCCAAGCTCGGCATGGATGTGACTTTCATCGATGAGACCGTCGTTTCGAGCCTCTATAAAGGCTCCTGCATCCTGGTGAGCACGATCCTTCAGGTCCAGTACGTAGGTTGAACGTCTAACGGTCTCGGAGTCTATTTCACGTGCCGTTGTGTCGTACTGTCCCATAGCCGTAACATGAGTTCCGGGACTTAAATCCGAGGACTCAAAAACCGGGGTCGAGGAGTCCGTGGCCGTTATTACTACATCGGCCCCTTCGACGGCTCTGGTGGAGGATTTTACGGCTTTAACGATCGGTTCGAGTTTTTCGTCGAATTCCTCAGCGAAGGACCTCCGGTGATTTTCCGTTGGCGAGAAAACCCTGACCGTTTCGAAGCTTCGGACCCTGGTGGTGGCCTGAAGCTGACCCGCTGCCTGGGGCCCGCTTCCCAGAACAGCAAGGACGTTTACGTCATCGCGGGCCAGAACATCGACTGCCACGGCGCCAGTTGCCCCCGTTTTAAACGGATTCATGTTTACACCATCCAGCAGTGCAATCGGTTCGCCGGATTCGGCATCGAACAGGGGAGTAAAAAACCATGCGTCCCCGGCACTGAAACCGCCCGAGTAGACGTAACCTCCCATAACCCCATCTTCCGGCAGAATTGCGAGGTATCCGGTAAGGATTCCTGGTGGGTTATCGTTTGTAAGTTTGGTTCTGGGCTCGGCCGCCGCTCCGTGGCCCCGCTGCCGGTACCCCTCTCTGACAGCATCTATAATTTCTCCAGGGTGAAGAACTTGTTCGACGTCATTTCGGTTCAGGAACAGAGCTTCCGCCATTTGAAACCCCTCCTTATTTTGGTTGAATGTAAGGTTCAGAAGTATAATGGGAAATACGATCGAGGAACAGAATCAAAACGGTTCCATTTGGCTCAAGCGATTTCACCGTTTTTGGTATGGAGAACGGAAATGGGGTCATGAGAGTGCCGTCCGGAGATCAATCGACAGCCGAATTTTTGACGATTGGTCATTCCAACCGAAGTAACGATGAGTTTCTGCGGATATTGAAAGAGAACAGGGTCAGTCTACTCCTGGACGTTCGGACGTACCCCAACAGCCGTCGGTTTCCACACTTTTCGGAAGGCAACCTGAGGAAAAACCTCACTGACATAGGCATTGAATATCGTCATTGCAAGCATTTAGGAGGTCGCCGTGATCCGGCTGACCAGACACAAAACTCCGCACTGGAGGAAGGGTTTCGAGCCGTTGCCGATCACCTGAACACCGATGTTGGTCAACGAGTACTGGGGCAATTAGAAACCCTTGCCAGTGATCGGTCGGAGAGAGAACTAATTACACTTATGTGCGCGGAAAGAGATTACCGGCGTTGCCATCGTAAATTAATTTCCGATCATCTACTGGTACGGGATTTTGACGTCGTTCATCTTATCGATGAGTCACGCTCCGAGCCCCATGAGCTACATCCTTATGCCCGGGAGAAAAACGGGAAAGTAACCTACTCCGGACTGGTCTGAGTGGCTTCGATGACCGGCAGTCTTTAGATCGTATTCCTAGTAAGAATTGGTCCGAAGTCACACGGAGTAGTACCTTAGTTATAGCAGTCGGTTAAAGCATGGTTGAACAGTTACCGTCGGCACTTGAGGATCGGCTTTGGTGATATACATGAACAGTTGGGTGTTTATAACCTTCCTGCTTTATTTTCTGGTCTTGATTGCGATAGGGGCCGTTGCCTACCGCCGGACATCCGATCTTGCGGACTATATACTGGGGGGACGCAGGCTGGGAAGCTGGGTGAGTGCCTTTAGTGCACAGGCATCGGATATGAGTGGATGGCTTTTGATGGGTCTGCCGGGACTTGCTTATACCAAGGGGCTTCAGGCAAGCTGGATGGTCCTTGGATTGATTGGTGGAACCTACCTGAACTGGAAATTTGTGGCGGCTCCTCTTAGAACCTCGACGTATACGTACGATGATTCCCTTACGATACCCGTATTTTTTGAACGTCGCTTCAACGATGAAACCCGTCTTCTACGGCTGACATCAGCCTCAGTCATCTTGCTTTTTTTCACTTTTTATACCAGTTCGGGCCTGGTTGCCGGAGCGAAACTCTTTGAGTCAGTTTTTGAAATCCCCTATCGTACGGCTCTTACAGCCGGTACGGCCGCCATTCTGTTATACACCCTTATTGGTGGATTCATTGCAGTAAGCTGGACGGATCTCATTCAGGGAATATTGATGGTCAGTGCGCTGGTAGCGGTTGCCTTAATGGGCCTCTGGTTGGTTGGTGGACCAGCTGCGATGGCGACCCGCTACACTGGAGACCATGCGGCGTTACTGTCTCCCCTGACGGATGCGACGGGTCAAAGTTTGGGATGGATTTCCATTCTTTCGCTACTTGGCTGGGGACTTGGGTATTTTGGTCAGCCGCATATTCTGGCCCGTTTCATGGCAATAAAGTCCAAATTTCGTGTCCCCTTTGCCCGCAGAATTGCTGTTACCTGGGTCATAACCTGCCTGGTCGCTGCGGTCCTGGCGGGCATGCTTGGGCTTCAGTTACTCGATGACCCCCTATCAGGGGCTGAAACCGAGAAAGTCTTTATTCATCTGACGGAGTTTTTACTGCATCCGGCGGTAGCGGGAGTCGTACTGGCGGCAATTCTGGCGGCCATCATGAGTACTGCCGATTCCCAGCTGCTCGTTGCCTCTGCCGCAGTGGCCGAGGATCTTTACTCGGGCTTCCTGAATAACAATGCCTCCCGTCGGAAATTGCTCTGGGTGGGCCGGTTGGCGGTCATTGGTATTTCACTGACGGCCTACGCCATAGCGC
>JBDGPI010000089.1:25118-59356 GCA_042219765.1 Salsurabacterium abyssinicum (SeqCode) | reverse complement strand
TAGCGCTCGATCCCAATAGCATGGTTCTCAACCTCGTGGCTTATGCCTGGGCCGGATTTGGTTCCGCCTTCGGACCGGTCATCCTTTTATCGCTTTACTGGGAAAGAATGAACAGGGGTGGGGCCCTGCTTGGAATGATCACCGGAGGAATAACGGTGTTATTGTGGGATTTTGGATCCGGTCACCTCTTTGAACTCTACGAGATCGTACCGGGATTTCTACTGGGAACCGCTGGCTGTCTGCTGGGAACTTTTCTTGATCGTCATGACCAATGACGGTGACGGTTCCATATTTGAAACCTATCCTTGAAATGATCCCATCGATCCTTCTGGAGCAAACCGCTATGCGTGGGGTGTTCTTTCATTCCGTCGAAAACAATTACCAACTTTCACCGGTACTAATTCCGTGGACAATAGGTGAACGGTGAAGCACGATGAAGTTTAAGTAGTGCATACGGGAGTTTTTTAAACTGAGGTTCGTGACTTCGACGAATTACGTCCTGGCGTTTGCCGAACAGTTCGGTCTCCTGGAGCTCTATCGGACCTATTTTGCCCCCGATTACGAAGAAGAGTACAAACAGGACTTCCGGGAGTACTGTCAGACTGTCGGTCGGCCGATCATGCGTTTACTTGTGCATTTTTTCATTGCGATGGTGATCCTGACCTGGCCGGCGGATTACCTTTTCTACGGGGATCAACCCAGAATCATTAGCTCTCTCAGAATATGGCGTGTCACCGCACTTGCCGTCTTTGGGTTTTTAGTTACCGTTGATATTTTAACCTCGATCACCGACCGTTACATGACCGAACTTTTTTTAAGCCATCTTCTTATCGTCGTATTCGCAATCTATTACGCAATGGGAGAATTAGGTGGGCTTGATACACCATGGTTTTACTCGGCTTACAGCCTTCCCTTTACGAGTCTAATATTTTTTAACCTGAATTTCGTTCGACGCTGCTTGCTCAACCTGGGAATTGCTGTGGTTCCGCTGCTTGCTTACTTTGGATTTCATCCCGGTTATTTGTCGAATCCTTACGTCGGAACGCCGATTCTACTAATTTTCTTCTTTGGACTTGTGTCAGTCTTACTGGGTCACGTGATTCACAATGTTTACAAACGGTCCTTTATTCAGTCTCGCCGCCTTGAGCGATCACTCGACGAGAAGGAAACGTTGATCGAGGAGATACACCATCGAGTCAAGAACAATCTCCAGGTCATAACGAGTCTACTCAACATGCAGATGCGTGAGAGTGGATCCAAAGGAGCCCGTGAACAGTTCAGGGAAGTTATTAACCGTGTTAAATCCATGGCTCTTATTCACGAGACCCTCTATCAATCCGAACATTTGAGTAAAGTCAATTTACCCGAATACGTCAGAAACCTGATACATCATCTGATCGATATTTACGGCTCGAACGGAAACCTTGACCTACAGTTGGATATTGTTGATACCGAACTGGAGATGGACAGCGCCATAGCGTGTGGCCTGATTATTAATGAGGCCGTGAGTAACTCACTTCAGCACGGCCTCTCCGGATCGCCGGACGACCGGATCGAAGTCGTTATGCAAGCCATTGACAATGAAACCATGGAACTAAAGATTTCCGATAACGGACGGGGTATGCCGGAGGATTTTTCACCGGATACGTCGTCGTCAACCGTGATCTTTTTGATTCAGTCACTGGCCGGATACGAACTCAATGGTACCGTTGATCTCGTTGATGACGATGGCGTAACCGTTCTCGTTCGTTTCAACATTTAGCTGTCTTATTTGTTTTGTATTGCTCCCGAGCGTTGACTTTTTGAGTGTTGTTGAAGCCCGGTAAGTTCATTAACGGTGAGTTACCGTTGTCACCTATTCAAGTTGGGGCCTGTGGGTACGGTTATTACAATGCACCGGAGGGGTGGAAGGATAAGTACGAATCCAAACTGCAGGCTTTCACGCACGATTTTGAGTTGTTGGAAGTCCAGAAAACCTTCTACGATCTGCCTCAGCCGAAGACCTGCCGGCGTTGGCGTGAAAACGCCAATTCCGAATTCACCTTCACCCTGAAGGCTTGGCAGGCATTGACCCATACAATTGACAGTCCAACCTGGCGCGGAAACGACGACCAACTAACGGACGTCCAGCGGGAGCAGATCGGCTACCTGAGACCGAATCAGACCGTGAAAACTGCATGGTCCGAAACGATGGAACGTGCAAAGAGACTGGATGCTGAAGTAATTGTCCTGCAGTGTCCGGCCAGTTTTGAACCAACCGACGAGAATGAGGCCAAGATGCGCGCACTACTATCCGAGGTTGACCGAAACGGTCGGTTTATTGCCTGGGAATCTCGGGGGAAATGGCTTGATCAACCCGATCGCGTCGGATCAATCTGCAAGGATCTAAACTTAGCACATACGGTGGATTTAATGCGGCGTCAGCCGGCTCACCTCGGTTCGGTGGCTTACGTGCGTTTACACGGACTGAACGAGGATCGTTATGACTACGATTACGATTACAGCCAGTCCGAGTTAAAGATTCTGCGAGATCGATTGCACGACCTCGAGGAAAAGTGCGAGAAAGTTTATTGTCTTTTTAATAACTTTTCCAAGTTCAAAAACATTAAGTCCTTAAAAAAGCTTTTATAAGGGGAAGTGCGGCCGGCGCACGATTCAGTCGTGGGGTTTACGGACGAATTATCGGTTATTGTGAGGGAGTAACTGGTGATCCTTGAAGAAGTCTCGCATTTGCTCGACGACCTTCTGCGGATACTCCAGCATGGCGAAGTGATTGGCCAACCAGAGGTGCCGGTGCCGGGAGTTAGGGAGCCGTCGGTGTATTTTCTTTGAATCATAGGTGGGTGTGAGCACGTCCAGGCCTCCACTGAAGACTAGTGCGGGGGCCTTAATTTCAGGTAACTTATGGTAAACCGAGTGAGCGTCGAGTTCCTGAAAGAGACGAAGGTAGTTCTTCAGATCCGTCCCAAAGATATCCTTAACGTACTGGCGCATTGCCTGGCGCATTTCGTCACGATTGGTGGAACCGGGGGAGAGGGCAAGCTGAAGATTTACTATCGTATCCATGTTGTCCTGGACGAGTTGCCCAATTTTATTCAGAAGATTTTTTCGCTGCCTTGCCCATTCGACAAGCTTGTGAAGGAATCCGTGCATGTAGGGAATTGGAAGCAACGGTTGAAAACCAGAGTAAAAAATATGGCCGAAGCTACCGTTAAGCAACACCAGTCCCTCGACCGATTCGGGATACAGTGACGCGAATTCCAGCCCAACCTGAACACCCATTGACCAGCCGGTGACCACGGCTGAATCCACACCTTCAGTTTCCAGTAATTCATTCAAGTCCTCGGCGTGTTCCATAATGTTGAGGCGACGAATTTCACCCTCCGCACCGGATTCAAAAAGTCCCCGGTAATCCCAGATGAGAAATTGAAATTCGTCCTTAAAATGTCTGAGCACCGGCCCCCATGAGTAGAGTCGAGCCCCCAGACCGTTGGCAAGCACCATTGTAGCGTCTCCGTCACCCACAATTTCATAATAAAGTTCAACGTCATCCCTGGTCGTAAAGCTGTGCTGGGTGATGGATGCTTCGTCAATACCGTTTGGGACGGTTACAGGGTGTGCTTCTGGCTGATTGGTCATAGCGTTTAACTCCGTGATCTAAAAATCATCGGTGATGTTGTCAATCTTTCGGCATTCAATGTAATCATCGACGGATCCGATGGTATCCCCAAGCTTACTTTGAGAACTTTGAGTATTGTAAATGACTCAGTGGGATTCAAGGATGGCTTCAGGGAGTAATAACCTCCATCAGTACCTCCATAAGGGATTTAACTTGATCTATATCCATCGTAACTCCCTCGTTCATAGACCTTTTTGAAACCCATTACAAGTTAGATCCGTTGCTAACCGGCTAATGACTCTTTGTTTATGAGGGTTTTAAGGTGTTCAAAATCATAATTCTGAAGCATACCCGGTTTGTAGAAAATAACCTTTCCCCGCGGGTTAATCAGAACCGTTGTAGGTAAAGTTGGGACGTTGTACCGAGTGGATACTGAACTTGTATTGTTGCTGGGATCCATTATCACGGGAAAGTTGAGATCGATTTCGTCCATAAACGTCCGGACGGAGCTTGCTTTCTCGTTGAGTGAAATTCCAATCAAAATGACTTGTTGACGGTTGTTACGGTAAAGATCTTCAAGGGCCGGTAATTCAGCTCGACAGGGTGGGCACCAGGTTCCGAAAAAATTCAGCACCATGAACTTTTGTCCGAGGTAGTCGGATAGCTTGATTGTGTTTCCGTTGATGGTGCCAAGAGTGAAGAGTGGAGCTTTTTTGCCGATTAGGGAGTGCTGGGATCCGGAGCGTTTGTGATGGGCCATGCTACAGCCAAACATTAGAACGCAGATTGATATTACGGTTACGACACGAAAGTACTGCTTCATGGAGTAACGGTCAAAACCAGCGGAGTCCGGGGCAGGCCGATGGGAGTATCGACGGTTGTCATCTCAGACAGATGTAATTCCGGTCGTTGGTCGCTTTTTCCGAGACCTGTGATGAGTATACATTTTTTTGAATTACGATCCTTTCGAGACGGGCGAGAGGTCCACGGACTCAAGTATGACAGTTTTTTCGTTCTCACGACGGAGCCAGAATAATTTTGATCCGTCGTTCCGACTGGATTCAAAGTCGAGAATCCTACCGGGAAGTGGGCCAACTCGTGCCTTATGTTGGAGGGGATTTTTGAAATCAAACATCTCAAGTGTGGCCTGCTTGGTCTCACCAAATAGCCAGCTGAAGTAACCACTCGACGGTTTTGGATTGCGAATCACAACCAGTTGGTTCCGGTCGTCGAAATACACCGCTGGAAGGCGAAGAGGATCGCTTTTGTTGGATTGATCGTCTTTTGATCCGGGCTTGATTCGATGAACTGAGGCATTGAAATTACCGTTAATTCGTGAAGCAATCCGGCCATGATCAACGACCACCAGTTCTCCCCCGGAGGTGATGGTGCTCCAGAGGTTCTCATCGATTTTGGTCGTCGACGATAACAACGCGTCCTTCATGATACTCAGGGTGCCATTGACTTCATAACTCGACTGGGTCGTGGTAAGCCTCTCGAATGGATTTTCCCAGGAACCGGAAGGGCTGTAGGTCTGTCGGTAAAACTGATTTCCCAGGGGGCGGACAAGTTGCCAGTCACCCTGATACAGCGTGTTGAGTTCAAGCGTTCCATTGACGTGCCTGTAAAGTGATAGGACAGCTGACTTGAATTTTGAGCGGGCAAAGTAGGTCAAACTAATAGCAGCGAAATTTGATCGCTGGGGCACACTGTGAAGATCGAGGTGGACTACCCCGCCGGGTAATCGTTTCACGAGCTGTCCTTGAAGGAGTTTATAGGGCTTGCCGGTGCTGATGTACAATCGCCTCGGAGTGGCTGAAACCGACAGCAATTCAGCATTTAAGGTTCCCATTTCAAAATAGAGGGACGCTGTACGTCCCCTCCAGAGTTCCTTACGGTTCTTGTTGAATTGTTCCGTAATTTTGGACTGTTCGGCTGTCGGGTCGGGATCGAAACTGCCAGCGTAAAGACTTGTGGAGGTGAGGACTACAACAAGTAGAAAACCGGTGAGGGAACCAATGAATCGATTATCCAATAAATTTCATCTCGTGTGTGATTGGAAGTAAAAACATCTTTTATAAAGGCTATCAGACCTGCGAGGGTTCTTAAGTCCAGCTGTCTAAACACTTCCGTTTGTACGGAGACCGTCGGAGACTGAAAATGGACCGTTTAAATAAAAAGCCTTATGTTTGACACAAGTATTTATGAAACGAAAAAATGCTACCTGGGGGTATCAACACTGCGGAAATCAATCATCTCCAGGCTTACGGTTTTGTCGTCCAATTGCTGAATCCAGAGCAATTGATTCGGATTTGCATCCGATACATCGACGTCGAGGACCCGGCCATCCTGTGGTCCAATGGATCCAATTTTTTTAAGTGAATCGTTTGACAGTTCGAATAATTCAATACTGGAATGGGTCTCACCGGCTCTAAAAATATTCATGATCCCACGTCCGGGGGAAGGGTTATTTACGACCGCCAGTAAATGATCCTTTTTTAGGTAAACTGGTGCGAGTCTCAAAAACCTGTCGGGGTCAAATTGTTTGCTCCGGCCATTCCCGACGGTCGGAGTCCGTGACGACCGCCCGAAATTGCCCTCGATCACTGCAGTTCGCTCACCATCCACTACCAGGACTAAATGACCGTTTCCCTCGAGGAACACCCATCGGTTGTCATCTATATGACTCAGGGAGTCTAGACGGGACGTTTTTGGGATCCGCAAGGTCCTTTGGAGTGGGCCGCTTGATGGGGATACATCAATCTTTACGATTTCATCAACCCAGCCGGATTGGGGATCAAACTCCTGACGATAAAAAGAGTCCTCGACATTACGGACAAGTGCCCAGTTTGTCCGAAACACCTGTGTAAGGGTTAAATTGTCCTTCTTGGTTTTGGTCAGGTCGAAAATTTTAGTTTTCAGGGTATTGCCCGTGACGAGAGTGACAGCGACGTGAGCTACCTCGGTTGAACCGGACGACGTTTTCAAATCCAGATTGACAATTCGGCCCGGTAACCGTTTGCTTATGGAACCGGATAATAGGTCAATGGGTCCACCCGTTGAAACGAAAAGCTTTTTTGATGTGGCCGAAACCACCAGGAGGTCATCGGAGAACAATCCTGTCTCAAGGTGAAGCTGTTTGGCCTTGCCCGACCAGAGACGTTCCTTATTGTCTAATAGAGACGGAAGACTTCCGGAGTTTTTTTCCTGTTGTAGCTCACCAAAATCAACGGTTTTACTGCTGACGGGCCCGACTGAAAGCATCCACGCGAGCAGGATTGAAAGCAGAGAGGACCATCCGAACACGAAAATCATTCCTTATTAGAATGGATTTACGTCATCAGGAGTTTAACTAATTGTTGACGGTACCGTTAAAACTCTTCAGTCATAACCCAGGAAGAGTGGTTAAACGGATTAGGGATTCATGCCTGTATCGCCGACAAGTTGCTTGAAAAGTTTGCTTGCTGGTTCCTTATCCCAGTTCCTGGGTCCCTGTACGGCTCCGAGAACCTGACCTGAGGGTGTGATGATCCAGGTTTCCGGTAACGTAAACGTTCCGTACTGTTTCGAAAGGGACCCGGCTTGGTCCAATAAAATTGGAAAGTCCAGGGAATACTGGCGTGCGAACTTTTTTACCTCGGACCGTGATTCCTTGATGTTCACGGCCACAATTGTGAGGGGTTTTCCGGAGAACTGTTCGTGAAGTCGATTGAAAGCCGGCATTTCATCCCGGCAGGGCGCACACCAGCTCGCCCAGAAGTTAATCAGCCGCCAGTGACCGGACCAGTGTCTTAGCGAGAGGGTATCTCCGGCGAGGGAGGTCAGTAAAAATTGAGTATCGGAGGTTGCCGGGGTTTTGTAAGTCAGGTCCAGCTGTTTTAGCAGGCTCAGGGATCTGGTGTCGAATTTATCTTTGAGACGGTTCGGTATTTGGCTCGAGGAGCTGCTTCCGGAAACCGAGACGTCGCTGTCGGGCGTTACGGTCTGGTTTACCGTATCCCCGCTGAGTCGATCAACATGCCGTTTGACGTGAAACCGCATCATTTCCTGAAACTGTTTTCTGGTAACGGCCCGATCATCCTGGGGTTGATGACTGACACCGGATAGTAAATTGTACCGATCCGCAACGATGTAGGAACTGCCACCGATTAGCAAGAGAATCACGGGGAGGACTCGCCAATCCACCAGTCGGTACATAAGTTCCTTAGAAACTCCCGAGTATGCCGAATTAGAACGGGGGATGTGACAAACCCTCCCGATTTCAGACAAACTTGATGAAAACAGATACGGTAGGGACAGAGGGGCTTAAATTGTTACATCGGTGAAATTAGGCTATCGGACTACGGAAATAGCTACAGGAACGTCCCGTAAGAGTAACAATAGTGACTTTCCTACAGGACCAGTGCTACTCAATAATTAGGTCGGTGGAGACGTCAATTGCCCCCTTGATTGACTGGGCCACCGGACAATGTTCCGCGTGGACCTCGTGCACTCTTTCAATTGTCTCCCGATCGGATTCATCGGCCTCAAGGTGATAGGTAACTTTGATGCGCTTAATGACCATCACGTCGTCTTCTTTTTCTATTTCACCGGTGGTTTCCGACCAGAGTTTACCGTCGCTTGCATCGATTTGACGCGCCTCCAGCGCGCCTCCAAAGGTCCCCGTAAGTCATCCAGCGGCCGCCGATACCAGGTAGTCCAGCGTTGTGGCGTGGGGTGGTTCCTCGTCCGTATCGACGCCGTAATGTTCGGCAATTTCGGAGTGAACACCAAATGTAATGGGGTCATCTTCGGCTGGAAGCTCAGCCGTTCTGATGGTTCCGTACTCCCGTGTGACCTTAATGTTTGACTCATAGGCTAGGTCATCGGCCATGATGGGACCTCCTTATCCGAGGATTTAATAGCAATAAGATCTTTTTATAAGTTAACGAATAGAAGTGATCCGCAAAAGTAATCTCCGGTTTGGAAAATTATCCGGCGGCCCGAATTCAACCGATGTATCACCCGTTTTGTATAGTTTCACCGCTGGTAGGGGCCGGGGGCTTGATTCAGTGACCAGTCGTAATCGAGGTAAGAGATTGAGTAATTACCTTGACCGATAAGTGTCTTGCCCCGATCGTCCAAATATTTCTTGAGGTAGTTGGCTAGACCGGACTCTCCTCCAAAATCCTCACCGTACCAGTAGAAAATACTCGATAGTTTCAGGGTCAGTTGGTCGTTTTGAATGACGAACCGATTTTTGTCACTGGCGATAAACTGGCGAGCTTGATTCTCAAGTTGTTCGTCGAGCTTCTCGGCCGTGTAAGCTTCGAATCTCAGGGGAGGGCAACTACGAGCGGCACAGACGAGTGCAAAGTGAATACGTGGTTCGTTGAAGTCGGGACGGATAATGTCGTGTTCAATTGTGTTAAGTGAAAGTTCCCCCTTTGTAGTGGGAATAAATTTTTTGTCGAAGGGCGACCCGAACCAGCCCCCGAGGTCCTTGATACTTTCCAGGGGATAATTTTTGGCGATCAGGTGAATTGTTGAGGCATTATAGAGGTTCAACCAGTAAGCGAGTTTCTCCTTTCCGTCGAGTTCTTTAAGTTGAACCTGGCTCATTTGACTGCGATAGCGGTCTAATCGTTGTCTTGACTCCGGGTCTTCGACATAGGAGCTGTAGTCGAAGTAACCTCCATCCGTATACTTGTTCAGGACGGAGTCGAACAAAGTATGGTCCACCGCATTACTTTGGAGGGGCAATCCGAGGAAAAGTGACACAATTAAAAGCGAGTGAAGTATATTTTTCATCCAATAATCCTCCCTGAGTTGACTCCGGGGTTACTGATGGCGTAAGATGAGTTCGCCTGGGAATTTAATTGTTTGGAATGTTACGTGATGAGGTTTAGAGCGGCTCAGTCTCAAACGTCAGTGATGGTAACCTTTCCAGTCGTGTCCTTGCTATCAGGAATATTTTCTGCTGTTTTTATGTTTGAACCGCACAGATGATTTTACCATCCTTCAAAATGATACGTACGTCCTCAGTTCGGTATGGTGATGGGAATGTCACTCAAGAATTTGGCTTTAACAGCCCTTCTTGTTCTGGCCGCGGTGTTTCTGGGCTCCCTGGTCTGGTTTCAAGAATCGAATCAGTCTCGTCCGGAGAATAGCTCTAAGATTGTTCGGTCGGGGAAGACGTTTCGCTCCGACTTTTCGGCAATGCACGAGTCCACGGCCCATGGTACTGCGAGCATCCGGGCACTGGAACGAACTTTTGAGGTGTCAATCTCTCTTGAGGGATTAAAATCCGACGCCCGTTACAATACCCACTTACACAAGGGGTCCTGTTCGGAACCTGGTGGCGGAGGGATACAGTTGAATCCGGTTATTGCCGGAAATTCCGGGACCGGAACCAGTACCACGTCAGTGAGTTACGATGAAATAAATCCTACTTTCGACCATCTTATTATGGTCCACGCTCCCGACCAGGCTCACATACTATGTGCTGATACACCAAGGGTAAGCCGCCTGAAAACGCTGGGGAACGATTAGGGATGCAGCCGGAATCTTGTTTGGGATTATCATTATTTGGCTAAGCTGTTTCGGCGATCGCGCTGTCCTGCGGGAGACGCAGTCATTGATACCGTAACAGAGAGGTAGTTTTTGCTTGTAATTTCAGTCTGTTTCTAACATAATTTCGTATCCTGCCATGTTGAATTAGCGCAAGCGTACAGTAACGAATTCTGGAGCCAACACTCCATCGAGTTCTACGTAGGTACATAATCTCTCCGTAACAATTTCTTAGGAGGAATTACGATGGCCAAACCTAAAGACATAACTACGGATGATTTTACGGATGAAGTTGAGATGGCCGACGAACCCGTCTTAGTGGATTTCTGGGCCGAATGGTGTGGACCCTGCAAGCAACTTGCCCCCAGAATCGAGGAACTGGCCGAGGAATACGACGGTGAGGTCAAGTTCGTCAAAGTTGACGTGGACGAAAACCAGGAGTTGGCTGGCCAATTCGGAATTCGTAGTATTCCCACGCTCCTTCTGTTTGACGAAGGGGAAAAAGTCGATCAGATTGTTGGTTCAGTTCCCAAGGAGCGAATCAAAGAAGAGATTGAAAACGTTCTCTGAAATGGCTGGATGATTCAATTAAGTACCTTCACCTGAAAAAGTGTGAGTCTACCCAGGAATTAATTCAGTCAATCGAATCGGGCTGGTTTTTGATCTGGTCCGATGCTCAAGGATCCGGTCACGGGACACGGGGACGTGAATGGGTAAGTCCTCCCGGGGGGCTTTACTACAGTCTGGCATTTCCCACGCACACCACTACTGCTGCCGACCCAATGATTCCTCTAGGGGCTGCCCTTGTCTGGAAGCGGCTTCTCAGTGATCTCTTTCCGACTGAAGCCACTGATTTGTCTTTGAAGTGGCCCAATGACCTACTTCACAAAGGTAGAAAGCTGGGCGGATTTCTGGCGAACAAACACTCCGGTATGTTTTACGTGGGAGTTGGAATAAACGTTAACAATCCACTCGATGAAACTGATGGGGACCTTCGACGACCTCCCGTGAGTCTCCTTGAATTGACGGGGGACCATCAGGATCGAACCGAATTACTGCTCCGATGGTCAAACCGATTCCAACAGGCTGTTTCAACGACTTCGCGAGAGGTATTTGATGCCGACCGGATCGAGGAGCACTTATCCACCATTGGTAAGTCTATTCGCCTGGAAAACGGAACCGGTCAAGCAATCGGTCTGGGGGAGAACGGTGAACTGAAAGTAATGGTGAACGAAGAGGCTCTGTCGGTGTATTCCGGTGACGACGTGGAGGTACTGAATAATGAAGCTGGTCGTTGACGTGGGAAATACGCATACCGTACTGGGGTTAATCCAGGATAACGAACTTGTAAAGCGACGACGAGTTGAAACACGTACCGGTGCGACGGCCGACGAACTCTGGCATTTCTGGAAAATGGTTATTGACGAACCACTGAGTTCCGGTATCGAACTTCTAACGGCCAGTGTGGTTCCAGACTTGACCACCGAAATAGAGCGTCTTGGGGACCGTTACCTATCGGGTACCCCATGGATTCTTCAGCCCCCGTGGGACGAGACCGACATTAGCGTTGAAACGGAGAATCCTCACTCCGTAGGGTCCGATCGTATTGCCGGGGCCGCACAACTTTTCGCTGAGTTTGGAGGGGGCTTTATCCTGGATTTCGGAACAGCTACTACAATAGATGTCGTAAGTGACTCCGGTACCTACGAAGGGGGAGTTATTTACCCCGGGATCGAAGCGTCCTCGATCGGCCTTTCAACCGAGGCGGCTAAATTGCCCCGGATAAGTCCGGAAGAACCCGAGGCGTTCACCTATTCCAGTACCCGTTCCGGTTTGAAATCTGGACTATTTTACGGAACAGCAGGAGCTGTGGAGCGGCTGCTGGAGGAGCTCCAGCAGACCGTTGACTTTAACGGTGACCCTGCTGTTGTTGCAACTGGTGGGGGAGCACAATCCTTCACTCAATTTACTGATGTCATCACGCACGTCCGGCCAAATCTTGTTCTCAACGGGCTGCTCAGATGTTATCCTAGCCGTTGATTTTTGTTGACAAACGTCATGACTGAAATATTATTAACGCTCTCTTCTAATTTCATTTCAATCCACAAATTTTTTACGGAGGTATGAACAATGGATCTACAACCACTGCGTAACCGTGTTGTTCTAAAACAGATAGAACCCGAAGAGGAGACCACCGAAGCCGGTATTGTCATTCCCGACACCGCACAGGAAGAACCACAGAAAGCAGAAGTCATTGCCGTCGGTCCAGGCAAGCAGGAAAACGGAGAGACCATCGAGCCCGAGGTCTCGGACGGCGACACGGTACTCTACAGTAAATACGCCGGTACGGAAGTGGAAGTTTCCGGCGAGGAGTACCTTGTACTCGATGCTGAGAATGTTCTCGCCAAGATTCAATAAACCCCCAACAGGTAATCTTGTCTAATTCCTTCGGGTAGGGTTATACTGTTAGCTCTAACAGTGAGTCTGGTTCGGTTAGTTTATGTACTGGTTTGACAGACTGCTTCTCAAAACTGAATAGATACCCCTTCCCCCGAGATCCCGGGTGTTCCCCTTTGCTGGGAACCCCGGGATTTATTTTTTTTGTTAATAACAATCGTCGTTTTCCATCTGATATCACGTCCGTAACGTCACTTCTACAACGCTCTTCTCCCTGGACCATAAGATGAAACGAAGTAGAAACTTCTTTCTTCTATTTGTTGTTTTCTCACTATTTATATACGTTTCCTTCAATGTTTTATTAAATTTTAGTCCGCTAAGACAGCAAATTGTTAAACGGATTGAACGTGGACCCTTTGACCGTGCCGAGATCAGTTTCCTCTACGTAAACTGGCAGTTGAATCCAACTGTACGATCGCTGACAGTTACCAAAGAAAGTCCCGCGGACAAACCGACTGTGACAATCGACGTATCCGATATTGAGCTGGTAATTGCCTGGAGTAATTTGATTAACGGAAACGTCTGGGGGCTTGATAATCATATAAGTCGTGTAAACGTAGATTCCGTTAGGATGATATCAAATATAGATGTAGGAGGATTTAGTGAGCGGAGTGATCGTAAAGCCGGTGGCGGGAAGACATTAGCGAAGCATTTTCCGAAAATTCCTATTGAAATTGATACCTGGAGGATATTACTGGAACGCAACGGGAGACGATTGTTCAATTTTACCGGAAGCAAGGCTAAATTCCATTCCGTAAATCATCCGTTTGAAACTGTGATCAACCGAATTGAGGGTAAGAGAGTTGAGGTCAGGGCCCGAGCTTCATCCCTGGAACCGCTGTCACTTGACTTCAACATCAATAGTTTGTCGCTTCCCGATTCTATATGGACCTTTCAGGGGGATCAGTGGAGAGGTACGGGATCCTTCAGTACGGAGGGAGAAAACCGATTGAAGTTGTCCTTGACCGGTACGCCGGCGGGGGTTGGGGATCGCCAGCTATCACCGGTGGAAATCAAATCAAGTCTTAAATACAGTGCCGGCGATCTTGAATTCGAAAAATTCATGGTTCAATCCGATTATCTTGACATGGGACTTTCCGGACGGATGAATCTCCCCGGGGACTCAGTTTCAATCCGGGGCCAGTATACACTGAAGATGGAGGAAGAAATTAATAAGCTTTTTCCCGACAGAATCAATACCAGTTTCAATCTTTCCTCAAAAGACCCTCTGGAGGGAACTCTGTCAATTGATGGAAGTTTGGCCGATTACCAGGTAAAAGGGGATTTTTCCGTTCCTGAAACGACTGTGACACTGAAGACTCCTCGGTCGAATAGAACCTTTGTGTTCAAGCACACCCAGGGTTCCCTTAGTGGAAAAAGTATTACTATAGATACTGGTACCTTGAGTGAAGGGAACGGGACGTTACAAGTTGACAGTGGAAGCCTGCGGTTGCGGAAGGGAACGGTTCGGAGCAGATTTTCCGGTCGAATAACCGAGTTGGCCCCAACATCAACTGACACTCAAATTCCTGTACTCGGTAAGGTTCTTGGGTCCTTGAAATCAACGAATATCCCGGTTGAAACTTCCTTTGCGTTTTCTCGGTCAGCGTTTACTGGAGACGTAATTCTTGAGGACGGAATCATTGAGGCCGAAAACGGTAATATTCGTAAAATAAAGATGTTGCTCTCCGCATCCTCGCAACCAGAATCACGAGATATTATTAGAGGGAACTTTATCGATCCCGGCGGGAACCAGTGGCGGTTCAGAGGAACGGTACCGGGTCCAGTATCCTTCCGGAGCAACCTTGAATCAATCGATTACGTTACTGATAATCTGGGGCGGTACCAACCGGCGTTTCTTTCTGATTTCAGTCTTCGAAATCTCGATGTTTCCGGAAACATATCGGATTTACGGGATATTCAGTCACAATATGAGGTCGTGTTTGATTTAAGTAACGCCAGTCTTCTTTCCGGTGTCACGAGTCCTTCAACGAGTCCCTTAAAAGGAACTATTACGGTTAATTCCGACACCGTTTACTTCGACCGGGTTCAGATAGGAGCAGAAAAAGACAGGCTTATTGCCATGAACGGCCGGCTTACGCACACTCAGAACTGGGCAAGCGGTCGATGGGATCTCGGTATCCGCGTGCAAAATCTCAATCCGAATCGTTATCTTAACCTCGGTGACCACCTTCGTATGAACCTGACCTCCGATCTGTCCCTGACGGGGAAACTCCACGATCCAAAATTAGCAGGGCCTTTGAGGGACTCCGTTGTAGAGTTCCGTGATTGGTCGGCGAAAAAAATCAGTGGTGACGTTACCGTTAAAAGCAACCGGCTAAGCCTTGAGAATATATCGGGACGGATGAATCAGGGGGATCTTTCCGGGAGTTTTGATTACAGTTTTGGTGATACAACCGTGGTTACGATGGGTTTGAACGAATTTTCGCTGCCGGGGATTTTCCCTGATGCAAGCTGGATGGCTAAAAAAAGCCATGGAACAATGAACTTGAGCGTTACCCTGCGGGGTCAATCCACCGACCCTGAGAGTTACGATGGTTATCTGGCCGGTAGTGGTCGGAACGTTATTCTCGACAACTTTCCCAAGATCGAGGATATCCAGCAGGTCGCACGTCCAAGCGTGTTTGAGAAGCGGTTACGAGTAAAACAATTTAAGTTTAAGTTCCCCGTGGAGTCGGGTGAAATTCAGATTTCTGATTTCTTGTTAACGACAGGTCAAATAGACCTGAATACGTCCGGAACCGCACGGTTGAACGGGACGTTAGGCCTGGATATGACTCTCACCCTGCGGGGGAGAAGTCTAAAACGATACCTTCAGGATGTACTGGGCAACCTCTACCGTCAGGTTGGTCTCAGGTCCGGGGACAAACAATTGAAGATTCCGTTCCGAATTAAGGGATCCGTTTATTCCCCCGTCCTTGATATAAATCGGAAGAAGGTGAGTGATGACTTCAGGAAGAATCTCATGAGGGATTTGTTCAGCGAACCGATTGGCAAACCCCTCAACGAGTTACTGGAAGAAGTGTTTTTTCTGGAGTGAAATGCTGTAACCCACCGTCCAATAATAAGCATCCTGTTTCCCGCATTAAGTTAAATAGTACACGGGATAGTTTTTGGATCCTGTCCGGGCCGTAAGTAAATCCTTGGCCTTAAACTATATTCGGGATCGACGGATTCTTACCATACATCCTTCACATAACCATCTAATTTCCAGTCAATGGAAGATCTACGTTCAGTCGTTAGGCCGGTCATTAAACGATCCGGTCATCCTTCAGGATAAATGATGGCGGTTGTACGTTCGGTTAATCCCAAATTTTTCATTACCCGAGAATTCAATCCCGACTGACTTAGAAGGCTTTTCTATACTTAAAAACGATAGGTTCTTTCCTGATGTTATCAGGAAGCTCAACTATTTAGGGTAGCTACAGATACTGGTTTTATCGCCTCCTGGTCACGGAACGATTTTGATAAAAAATTTTAAACCCTCACAAATTTATCCGATAATCAAGCAAAGAGGCCCGTTTCGACTGGGAAAAAATCATCATTGGTCTACGGTGAGCTTGTAAAGTATCCAAATCCACTTTATAATTTCTCAATTTCGGTTTTATTGTTGGGGGATAAGGGTTCCTTGCCTTAGTCCTCCCACTTTCTATCGTTCTTTACCTGATTACGTCCTTCGGAGGATCGTTTTATGTTTGTGTATCGGTCCTTCGAACTCTCACTGATGGTGATGATGGCATGAATGTTTCAACTAACGGTGTTCCTAAAACCAACGGAACTCATAAATCAAACGATTCCTCAAATAAACCCTTGAAGGTAGGCGTTGTGGGTGTTGGTCACCTCGGCCAACACCACGCCAGAATTTACGAAGGCCTCGAGAATGTAGAACTTGTCGGGATCGTTGACGTTGATGAAGAACAGGGAAAGAAGGTAAGTGACCGTCACTCCACTGATTATTACCGTGAGCTCAGTGATTTAATTCCAAAACTCGACGCAGCCAGTGTGGTTGTTCCAACGGAACATCATTTTGAAGTCGGTAAACAATTAATAGAGAATGACGTTGATTGCCTTATTGAAAAGCCGATGGTTCAGACACTCGATGAAGCAGAACGCCTGTACACGTTATCCAAACAAAACGACGTCCTATTGCAGGTTGGTCACATAGAACGTTTTAATACCGCCTTTAACGCCGCCCGGAAGTACATCGATGAGCCCAGGTACATTGAGGTCAATCGTCTGGGTCCCTTCACTGAGCGCTCGGTCGATATTGGTGTCGTGCTTGATCTCATGATTCATGATATTGATATTATTCTGAGTCTCGTCGATTCGCCCCTGAAAGACATCAAGTCCGTTGGCGTCTCGGTTTTATCGGATTTTGAGGACCTCACTAACACACGGTTGGAGTTTGAGAATGGCTGTGTGGCAAATCTCACTGCAAGCCGAGTTTCAATGGAAACGCGTCGGGAAATCAGGATCTTCCAGGATCAAAATTACGTGAGTCTTGATTACATGGATCAGGACGTAAAGGTCTGGCGCCTTAAGAACGGTAACGCCAGGAGTATGGAAGACGTCGAAGTTTACCGTCCCCCGGTCGAAAACGACGAAAGCTTACGGCGAGAACTTTCCCATTTTATTCATTGCATTGAAGAAGGGCGCGAACCGGTTGTCGGTAGTGAAGAGGGGAAGGACGCCATAAAAGTTGGTCTGGACGTCGTGGAGGCGATGAAAGAGGAAAATCAGCTCAACGGCATCCATGGGTGATCTGCTTCTCGTAACGGGCGACAGCTCCTCGGATCGTTACGCCGCAAACCTTATTACTTATCTGAAGGAACAGGGTTTCGACGGAACAATACATGCCGCCGCCGGTCCGGAATCCGAGCGTGCCGGAGCTAACCTCGTTGAAAATCTCGTCGATCGGGCCGTCGTCGGCCTGACCGAGGTTGTTGGATCCCTTCCGTTTTTCTTTTCTTTGATGAGTCGCCTCGATCGAATGCTGGACGAGAAACCAA
Organism: Salsurabacterium abyssinicum (SeqCode); assembly: GCA_042219765.1. Classification (GTDB taxonomy): domain Bacteria; phylum T1Sed10-126; class T1Sed10-126; order T1Sed10-126; family CAZEBV01; genus JBDGPI01. The sequence continues at coordinate 41,701 of JBDGPI010000089.1, read as the reverse complement.
TCCAGGGAATCGTCTTAATGGACTTCCCCGGATTCAATATGCGATTCGCCAAAAGAGCTTACAAAAAAGACATTCCGCTTTTTTACTACATCACCCCACAGGTTTGGGCCTGGGGACAAAACCGAATTGAAAAATTAAAGACTTACTTCGAGAAACTCTTCGTGATTTTTCCCTTTGAGGAAGATTTCCTCCGCAGTCACGGTGCCGACGCCGAATTTGTCGGTCATCCCCTCTACCGTGAGTTGATGGACACCACAACGGACGATCTCTACGATCTACTTGATATTTCTCGTGAAAAACGAATTGTGTCGTTCTTTCCCGGCTCCAGGGACCACGAAATCCAACGCCACCTGGAACCGATGGCACAAACTGCCTTGAACCTGGTCCATCAAGATTCGAGTATCAAACCAATATTAAGTGCGGCGCCAACGGTAAACCAGGAACTATTTCTTGATATATTTACTGATGAAATGAAGGAAAAAATTCCAATCTGGAACGGCCAATCCTATCCGTTATTAAAAAATTCAGCCCTATCAATTCTTGCTTCCGGCACAATAACCATGGAAGCCACGTTCGCCGGAACGCCCATGATTGTCGGGTACCGGACGTCCTGGGTGACGTACCTGATTGGTAAACTTCTGGTCTCCACCCAGGAGTTTGCAATGCCTAACTTGATGTCCGAGAACGTGAAGATCCCTGAACTCATCCAATCCGAATTTACGGCCGACCGGCTTACCGAGCACGCCATCGATTATCTTGCCGATGACGTCAAACGGCGAGACCAAATCGAACAACTGGATACCATAACCGATCGCTTCGAGGGTCTGGAGCCAGAGGTTGAAGTCGGTAAGAGACTTCTTTCTTACTTCTAAGCGGTGTTTCCCCCATGATCCCGAAGTCTTATCGCCGAAAAATTTTTGGAGCACTTTCCGGAACGCTTGCTCCAGGAATTCTGCGGGCACTCAGCTGGAGTCAGACCTACGACGTTCTCAACGAGGATAAGCTTTTTGATCTTGCCGAGAGACGGACCAACTTTCTGCTGGCTTTCTGGCACGGACAGATGCTCCCGGTACTTTTTTACTTCACTCGATCCGATTACGACCAGTCACGGTTTTACACGTTTATTAGTCCGCACCGTGACGGTGAATACATCACTCGTGCAGCGTCCGGACTCGGCATTAACGCCCTCAGGACGTCCCTCCGGGACCGGCGTCTGGGCGCACTGAAAGAGGCACTGAGGGTCGTTCGGGAGGGTAATAACCTGGCTGTAACCCCGGATGGCCCAATTGGCCCCGCATTTCAAGTAAAGGAGGAAATTGTTGATCTCAGCCGAAAACTGGATCTGCCGATACTACCCGTGGCGGGCCTCCCATCTCGGGCAAAGTTTTTCGACAGCTGGGATCATTTCTGTCTGCCGTATCCCTGTTCGACGGTCCGTGTTGTTTTCGGGGATTTAATTGACACCGCCGAGGATGGTAGTTCTACCGAATCTATGACGAACAAACTGAACAGCCGGTGGCTGGTGTCCTTAAGCAACCGTCCAGCTACCTGTCTTTCCTTCCTGACGTACCCGGCTCCTGACAGGGATCAAGCAATGATCGCCTCTCTGTTTCACGATTTTTACAACGGGCTCCGTGATTTTTATTTTACGGATAACCTGTCGCCGGGGCAGAGGATGCTTCGTTTGGGATTATCCACACTGGTTCCACTTTATACGTCGGCCCGGTCGATTCACCAGGCCTACCGTTCCCTCAACCGAACGAGTGTTGAAACGCCCGTCGTTTCCATCGGTAACATCAGTCTGGGTGGAACCGGAAAAACAGCGTTTACAATCTGGTTGATAGAACAGTTGGGCCAAAGCAAACTGCAGCTCGGTGTCCTGAAGCGAGGCGAAGGCGATTCGTCAGGCATTCTTCCGAAGGAAGAACCCGTTTACGAACTGGCACAGGACTACGGTGACGAAGCAGCCCTTTATCGGTATCGCTTTCCTGAACTCCCGGTTGGTGTAGGGTCTGATCGGGTTGAACTTGCCAGAACCATGGATCGACAGTTTGACCTTGATCTACTACTCCTGGACGATGGCTTTCAGTATCGCCAGCTGGATCGGGATGTCGACATCGTACTGCTTGCTCCGGGGGATCTGGCCGATAACTGGCAGATCCCGGCCGGCCCGCTGCGGGAATCGTTGTCGTCGTTGAGCCGAGCTGATTTTGTGTCTCTCAAGACGAGGAACAATGCGGCTGACGTAAAACGCTACTCCAGTGTCATAGGGTCTATTAGTCGTCCGCCTGAAAAGATGACCCATCAGTACAGGTTTCAGGGGATCTACCAGAACCAGGAGGAGGTCACTGAGGATTACCGCAATCAGCCGGTTTTGTTGATTTCGACATTAGCCAGGCCCGACGCTCTCGAGGATTTTTTGGAGGAGAATCATGTACAGGTTGACCACCATCGATCGCTGCCGGATCACGGGAGCCTGCGGTCCGAGCTATCCGGTCTATCCGAACATGGTGATCAGCCGATATTGATGACGGAGAAGGAAGCCGTAAAACTTCCCGATGAAGTACGCGGGCAGGTTGGAATTGTGCAAAGCCGGCTGGAGGTTGACCAGGGGGACCGACTACTTAAATGGCTCGACGATTTATGAAGCCACTCAGCCAGGGACAGTTCCAGTGAAACTTCCAGAGTACCTTTACAACGGTATCATTCATCTCGGCCTCCCGGTGGCCGCCGCCGGAACCTACCTTGCCTTCCTTGATCGTAACCCCTATCAACAGACCCTTACAAAATTTAGTACCCCTTCGAGTGACGTCCTTCGGGGTCCCTGCAATATCTGGTTTCACGGTGCGTCCGTGGGGGAAGCCGGGCTCATTAACCAATTGATTGCTATGGCCCAGGACATTGGCGTTCAGACCGACCGAATCGTTGTTTCCACTCAGACCGAATCGGGACTGGAGTCCGTTGACCATAACCGTAAATTCCAGCTACCGGCCGATTATCCTGCCCTTGTCGGGCCGGTAAGTGACGAACTGGACGCGGATTGCCTGGCCGTTGTTGAAACTGAAATCTGGCCGAACCTGTACCGGTTAAACTCGGGAAAAGTTATCCTTTTGAACGCCAGGATCTCGGACGATACCTACCGTTATTACCGCTGGTTAAGTCCACTCCTGAACGTAACCTTGAATCACACACAGTCCGTGTACGCTCGTTCGGACAGGGATTACGATCGTTTCCTTGAGCTGGGGGTCGATTCGAAAAAACTAGGCACCGCGGGGGACCTGAAGTGGACCCGGGCGCTGGATCCCCCCGAGGAACAGGTTGAAGTCCCCTGGCATGGGGAGGATCGGCGAGTCCTTACTGTTGCGAGTACTCACCCTGGTGAAGAGAAAATGGTTCTTGATGCGGTGGACCACGAAACTTTTGCGGTCAACCTGGCCCCAAGACATTTAAGTCGCCTTGATGAGGTTGAGGATCTGCTTAATTCCATGGGATTAAATTGGGAGTACTGGTCAAATTTACCATTGGCTCAAGGAAGGTCCCTGGACGTTCTGCTCGTGGACGAATTCGGTCTACTCGAGGGATTATACCGGGGGTCGGACCTCGCAATTATAGGTGGTAGCTGGAGGACCTCGGGGGGACATAACTTGCTTGAAGCCGCTCAGTACGGTGTGCCGGTGATTACCGGACCCCGGATCGATAATTTCCGTGAAATGGCTGAATTGCTCGAAGGAACTGGACTTCTCGAAGTGGTGTCGGAGAAAGAACTTGATCGGGCCATTCAAAATCAAACGACCGCCCTCTCAAATAAGAAATTACGCTCAAAGACGGATACGCTTCGAAGTGCAATTAAGCCGGTTCACACCCGGTACATAGACGCACTTAAACAGACGCTTGAATGGTCGGTACCCAGGGAGTAAAACGGTATGGAGAAACGTCACGAAGAGTATTTTCAACAACGCGGTTGGTCTTATCGAGAAGGTCCCGACTGGTGTCTGATCGCACCGGATGATACTGAATTTATGCGTGAAGAGACGGACTCTTTTCTGGAGTGGGTCAATGACCGGGTCCGACGCTGGAAGGATACGGACTCCGGGCGGGGAGATCGAAATTGTGTCGTTCAAGCGCCCACCGGTACTGATCACTGGTTTCTGAAGCAATATCATCACGGTGGTCTGTTAGCCGGACAGGAGGACGTAGTCTACTCCGATTATTCTCGGTTTGTCGATGAACTTAGAGCCACCCTGATGGCCCGGGAATCAGGTGTAAAAACCCCTGAGCCACTATGTCTTCTGGTACGGAGTACCGATCAGGGATACGAAGGGTTTTACGTCAGTAAATACGTGGAGGAATCCCGGCTGCTCAGTAAGGTACTTCGGAATAGTGAAAACCAGTCATTCCTGGTGGACGCCGGAGAAACACTGGCACTGCTTCACGATGTCGGGCTCGATCACCGGGATTTTCACGTCGAAAATTTGATCGTGAACGATGAGGGGGATTTAGTTGTTACTGACTTCGATCCAGTCTCCTTCGGCCCGCTCAGTTCGTTTCGGCGGGATATTCGTGTCAGGCGCTTTAACCGTTCGCTCGGCAAGTACGGATTTCCGGCGGCCGATACGTCAGTTTTCAAGGACGCTTACTACGGTTCGGCGGATACCGAGGAATCCCTTTCGTCACAATTTATTGCGCCCTTTCAGGGACTCAGTAATTCCATTAGTGATTTTATTTACTGGACCCAGGACCGTGAGCTCAAACCGATTAACTTAGAGAAGGTCCTTATACGGGCGCCCAATTGGCTCGGTGATACGGTGATGAGCCTCCCGCTTATTGAAAGGATGAATGAGAGTGAGGCCGTCGGTGATATCGATGTTGCGGTTCGCTCGTCGATTGCGGATCTTTACCATGCCCATGAGGCAATTGGGACCGTCCGGGAATTGCCCGACGAGAAATCCTTTACGCTTCCGGAGTCAATCTCCGGCGAACGTTACTCGAGTATCGTGGTTATACCGAAGTCCTTCCGGACCGGTTATCAGGCGTTTCAGTCAGGAATACCACGTCGCATCGGCTTTGCCACACAGGGAAGAAGTCTGTTTTTAACGGACCGTGTGCCTCTCCGGAACCGGGACCGAAGTGAACACCATGCGCGACTTTACATGAGGTTACTGGAGGACCTTCTGGAAATACCGGACCGAATTCCGTCACCTGATCTATCGGCACCGGATTCCGTCCTCGAATCCATTGACCGGAAAACGCCCGAATCGTTCTTTACGATTCATCCCGGAAGTGCTTATGGTCCCGCCAAGCGATGGCCGGCGGATCAATTTTCCGACCTCCTCAGTCGACTCCTTCAGGAGCGAGACGAGTCGATAGTGGCTCTTGGCGTCGAGGAGGAACGGTCACTGGCCGAAACGATATTGGATGAGGTGGATAGTGATCGAATTATCAACTGTGTCGGTGAAACCACACTTCACGAGGCAATGGCGTACCTTCAGACCAGCAATGGGACCGTGGCGAACGACTCCGGAATTATGCATCTCTCGGCCGCGCTTGATACCCCGACCATAGGAATATTCGGTTCAAGTGATCCAGGGCTGACCAGACCCCTAGGAACTCATTGTACTTACGTTTACGAAGGCGTTGACTGCAGTCCCTGTTTTGAGACGCACTGCCCTCTTTCCGAAAATCGTTACAAATGCCTCGAAAAAATCAGTGCGAACAGAGTCTTTGAAACCTTCAATTCGATACTGGAAGTGGACAGTTAGAGTCAACCGGCTCAATCAAAACGGTATCGCTGCGTGGATGAATTGATAAAATCCTGGCTGGTTTCCATGATTTTATTTCTTGAATAAGTCCAATCCTTAACTGTTTCGTCCAACTGGTATCAAATAATACACGATACGAATGCTTTTCCGATCCGGGGAGGCTTTCAGTCAAAGGTAGGGGATTTGAATGACCGACAAAAAAGCTCTGGACATTGTTATACCGGTTTACAACGAACGCAAAAACGTAAAACCCCTCATGGAAGAAATAACGGAGAGTCTGAGTGGGACCCGGGACTTCACGGTGATTTTTGTTGATGATGGGAGTACCGACGGAACGACAAAAATAGTGCGGGAGCTGGCCAGCAACCGCGATTCAGTTGTTTCGCTTCACTTTAAACGGAACCGAGGTCAATCGGCTGCGTTTGCGGCAGGTTTCGAGGAGGCCTCCAACCCTCTCGTTGCAACCATTGACGGTGACCGTCAGAATGATCCGGCGGACATTCCCGTCCTTCTTGACGAGATGGAATCAAGTGAAGTGGATTGTGTCCTGGGGTATCGGGAGCAACGCCAGGACAGCCTGAAGAAGAAGGTTGGTTCTTACATTGCCAACGGGTTTCGAAACTGGGTGCTCGGGGAGGCCGTTAAGGACACGGGCTGTTCCCTGAAATTGTTTACCCGAGAAGTGGTTGAGTCCTTCACAGTCTTTCACGGAATGCATCGATTCTTTCCCTCGCTGGTTCAGATGAACGGCTTTTCGCACAGCCAGGTGGCCACAAGCCATCGACCCCGTTCCTGGGGAGAAACCAAATATTCCATAGCAGGACGGCTGCGCCAGGTAGTCTTTGACCTAATCGGGGTGGCATGGCTTAAAGAACGAAGTATCGAAACTCATGTGGACGATAAATTTGAGTAAATTTTACGTACTGAAGGTGAGTTTGGGTGGAGTCCTTAATTGAGAGTCTTTTGGTCTGGTATCAATCGAAAACGACCTGGGAACTCAGCTGGTTGGGGGTCGGCTTTTTTGGGCAAATCCTCTTCGGTTGCCGATTCTTAGTCCAGTGGGTCGTAAGTGAATACGAAGGCAGAAGTGTCATTCCTCTGGAATTTTGGTATCTTTCTATCAGTGGATCGCTGATTCTTTTTGTTTACGCCACCTATCAGACTGATCCGGTTTTCATGCTTGGCCAGAGCACTGGATGTTTTATTTACGTCCGCAATTTAATTCTGCTGGAAGACTCAACGTCGTTACTTACTTACAAAACGTCGGGCAGTGGTTGAATTCGGGCCTCCGAATTGTCGTCTACCAGCATCCAAACGCTAATTTCACCGACAAACGATGAGCTTAATAACCCAACCACACTACTTTAGATCCCGTCGAAATCCTTAATAAAGCGGCTGAAGATTAGAACCTCCGGAACTCCCGCTGGATCATCACAGGGACGGTTTAGTTAGTGACTGATAGAGTACGGTACTATATAGTAAGCGCCATCATCTGGTTTATTCGGATTTTACCCCTGACGTTTGCCAGAAAGTTCGCCGACGGGCTTGCCTGGCTCTTACATCGCGTTTTGAAAGTCCGAAAGGACGTCGTTGAGGAGAATATCCGCAGGGCTCTTCCTGAGTGCTCCGATGAGGACCTCGAGGATTACGTCAGTCGGAGTTACCGGTTTTTCACCCGGGCGGGAGTAGACTGGATTAAAATTGATGAGGTATTATCGGAAAGATCCGTCGAAGAGGTCGGCTGGGAGAACCTGGAACAGTTCGAGGGTAATGGAGCCGTGGTCGTTTCCGGTCACTTCGGGTACTGGGAGCTGGCGGCCGTCATGGTAGCGCAACGGTACGATAGCTTTCGTGCCTACGCCGATCGACAGACCAATCCCCACGCAAACGATATGATCAAGCGGCACCGTGAAAAGTATGGACTTGAAACTGTAACCGGCCTCTCCGGCGTCAAGAAGCTGATGCAAACCCTCAATGACGGGGGTTTCATCGGAGTCATGGGAGATCAACGGGTCGGTGAAAATTACGTTTACGTCCCTTTCTTCGGGCGGGCCGTACGAACTCCGAGAATTATTCCGTACCTGGCCCGGAAGACCAATTCCCCGGTTGTTCCGATGTCATCGCATCGGGAGGGTGGATTAATTCAATTCAAACTTTACGAGCCGCTTCAAACGTCGCTCAAACCGAAGGATCAGTGGGATGAATTGGATTTACTCAAGGAATACTACCGATGGCTCGAGCGTGAAATCCTCAAGTTTCCCACTCAGTATTTCTGGTTTCACAAACGCTGGAAAGGTTCGGTGCCCCTTTCCAGCTTAAATGGGTCCTGATTTAAGGTGTTTTGAAAAGAACATGACCTGGGGTTTTTTTACCATTTAAAAAGAGTTTTTTAGCTCCAATTAAGTCCGTAATTTTAAATAACACCCAACAACCACCGCGGCGAAATGATGCATAATGACTTCTACGGAGACTGGAGATAGTTACCGATGAATCAAGACAATGAAACGGAAACTACCGTGACATTTAACAAGGGAAAAACCAACGTACGGCGGATTGGCTACCTTTTCCTCTTTCTTTTTGGAAGTCCCTCCCGGTTCAGTCTTGTCCTTGGTGGGGCCGTTGTCCTGGCTGCGATCTTCATTCACGGATGGGCCGCCGGGTACCTTGCGAGAGCCGGGCGGCCGGATCGAGAAACGAAATTAACCCTGAGAGGACCCTACCGGCACTTCCGGCACCCGTATTATTTTTCCCACATGTTAATGGATCTTGGTTTCTTTCTGACGGCCGGACTGCCGTTCTGGTATTTGCTCTATTTCCCCTGTATGTTTGGCTACTATCGGAATTGTGCGCTGGAGGAGGAATCGTTTCTCGAGGACGCCTTTGGTGACGAGTACCGTCAATTCATGGAAAAGATCCCACGATGGGGAGTCCGTCTCATCCCGACGGAGCCCCGGGGTCACGATGAAACTTTCACCTGGTCGGATTATTTGTGGAACAATGAACTCAAGCGAACGCTTTCCCATCTTTTTGTGCTGGGAGTTTTCCTTGATTTCTACATGCTTGGTAACCCCTTCCTGAACATATCACTCTTCAGCCGGGCCACTATCATTGGATTCATCGCCAGCTGGGTGTTTTTGCGGGATGTGGAGTTTGAATCCGGTGGAGGGGTAGCTCCAATCTGGGGCGTCAGTGGTGGTCTCTTCCTGCTGGCTGGGTTATCCGCAATTCCGTTCTGGTCAATTACCCCAGTATCGGGAGAGTACAGCCGGTTACTTTCGCTTGGAAGTGGTATCGGATTACTTGCAGTGTTGATCACGAACTACCTACCTGTTTTCCGGAACCGTTTTCCGTACTTTTATACGTCTACCTTCAAAAATTTCTGGTTGGTACCTCTTATACTTTCCGTGGGATTGGGATTCCTGGTGGGGAGTGCTCACGTCTTCTGGTCGGGAGCACTGGTAACAATCGGCCTGCGAATGCTTTCGGCCAGTGGTATTCTTGACGGTCAGAAAATTGAGGATTTTGCCGCTCCCGCCGATCCGTCCTGACGTAGCAACCGTGGCCCGACCGTTGATCATTCCTCTACAGTAATCATGTCGTAGACCTGCCCGGACCCCGGTAGCACCTGCTTTTCTTTTAATTCAAAGGAGTCACTCGAAAAGCAGTAAATGTTTCCGTTACTGCGACGGTGTCGTTCCTCCCGTTTGGCCAGTTCGCTTGATCCTACCCAGATGTTGTCCCGTTCAAGTGTTATGCCCCGGGTCCATTCCGCTCCCTCGAGTAGTTTGTCCTGATTTTTAAGGTCAAAAACGTAACTATCGTGTGAGGCACTAATCAGGAACGTGTCCCTGAAGGGGACCAGGTCGTGCGTGTCCGAGATTCCGTGTATGTTGATAATTTCGCCGTGTTCGAGGACGTCGTAGGTTTCTCCTTTTTTATCAAGGATCTCCTGGAGGGGTAGCTTAATGATCTTGCTGTGGCCCTCGGGACTCTGGTTAAGTCCAATCCAGAAGTGACCGTCGTGTATCAGGACTGTGTTCACGTGATGGAGGTCCTGCCGAACCGGACCGACGTGAAGCTCGCCCTGCTGTTTGTTCGAATCCAGGTCGTAGCGAACCACCCGGTTTTCCACGGCGTCCGCAATAAACACTTCCTGGTCGTGGGACGTAATCTGATGCACGTCGTAGAGGTTGTTGACGGTTGCGGCGAAGCTATAAGCGTCGGAGGTGGGATCGTAAAAGTGCAATCGACGTTTCCGGCTCCAGCGCCCGAACCAGGGGAATTTACGGTGTTCCTGGGAGGCAAAAAGCAACCGGTCGCTGGGGTCGTGCCAGGATATACCGAAAATACCACGGCTTTGGCGGGAGAACGTCGTGCTTAAATCATTGTTGTCCAGCAGTTGCCGGGGCTCGTCCTGGGATTCGGAATAACAGTACAGGCCGTAACGAGTGGTTATGTATATCATGGCTATCCGGGTTCCTGCCAGAGAGGATTTAGAGGTCTTTTTCGCGTCGGTGATACGTGATTGTACTGATTCTAAGAGCAGCTAATTATACACGACGATGGTTCCATTGCGATGAGACTGGTCCAGGTTGTCTTGAGCGGTAGCGGTGGCGTTCAGCCGTTCACTGTTCGTTCGTGAACGTAATCCACGGTTCGTCGGACGATCTCAGGTTCGGTGTCGGGTAAAATCCCGTGACCCAGGTTGAAAATGTGTCCTGAATAAGTTTCGGCCTGTTCGAGGATGGTATCCACGTGGGACTTAACGGTGTCGAAGGAGGTGAGGAACAGGGCGGGATCCAGGTTTCCCTGAACCGCAGGCCTATCGGTGAGCTGTTGTTGGGCTTCCTCTAATTCAATTCGCCAGTCGAGCCCCACAACGTCCGGCGAAAGGTTGGAAATGGAACCGAGCAGGCCGGCGGTTTTGGTGCCAAAGTGAATGATCGGTACGGATCTTATGGATTCAATGATTTCCCGGCTGTGGTCGGAGACGTGCCGCTGGTAGACGGGAGGGCTAAGCTGCCCGACCCAGCTGTCGAACAACTGCACGTATTCGGCCCCTGCGTCTATTTGGCCCCTGAGGTATTCGACCGTGGCGTCGACAATTTTCGACATGAGTTGGTCCCAGGCCTTCGGGTAATCGAGCATGAAGGTACGCGTCCGGTGGTGCGAACGGGATTTGCCTCCTTCTATCAGGTAGGAGGCAAGGGTGAATGGAGCCCCCGCAAAGCCGATGAGGGGAACGTCGTCCGGCAGTTTATCAATGGATGCTTCAATGGCGTTGTAAACGTAACTCAGGTCCTGGCGTGGAGTACCCGTTTTGAGTTGATCGACGTCATCGGGGGTTCGGACCGGATTGTCTATGACGGGCCCTTTGCCCGGAACCAGTTCAAACCCTGATCCCATTCCTTCCAGGGGTAAGAGGATGTCGGCAAAAATAATAGCGGCGTCCACGTTCAGTCGCTCCACGGGCATACAGGTGACTCGAGCATTCAATTCCGCCGAACGGCAGACCTCCTTGAAGTCATGGTCCTCCCGGATGGCCCGGTACTCGTCAAAAAGTCGACCGGCCTGACGCATGAACCATACCGGGGTCGGAGAATTTCGAGAATCACCGTCGATGGCTGCCTGAAACGCGTTTCGGGAGTTCAGGAGTATTCGTCCTTTCCGTCAGGGGATTATTGCGGAACGGTTTTCAGTCGAAGTCAAACACTACGACTGGAAGTGGACCTTATAACCGGCCCGGGACCGCGGTACAATAATATAGGTCTTGTTTCCTGCAAGCACATTTCGTTTATTGTACGTTACTCCAGCTGATTATGGCGTTGACTCAGCTGGATCCATGATCAATTTATTGGTTCTCGGGACCAGCACGGGCGATTCATTGGCCGTCGATAGCTGACAGTATCAAGGACTGTCGGCGGAGCATACGATCGTGGATCGACGAGGGGGACCGATCAATCCTCCCGTCCGGAGGATGTCCGTGCAGCTATTTCGTTGACTCACTCTTTTGGATTATGGTATGATCAAATCAAACTTTGTGAAAAAATTCACAAGCGGAGTCCGACAATGACCAGAGAACTGTTAATTGAGTGGCTACCGGTGTTTATCCTCACGGGCATAGCGACTGTGTTCATTACGCTAAATGTTCTACTGTCCAAGTTGCTCGGAGAGGACAATCCGCTGTTTTCCAAACTGTCGCCCTACGAGTCGGGGAACGAACCAGTTGGTGCCGCTCAACAGAATGTGTCAATTCATTATGGTTTAGTTGCCGTTCTTTTCATCCTTTTCGATATTGAAATTATATTTCTCTACCCCTGGATCATGACGCTCGTGAACGGTGAGTACCTGATGGTTGGGTTCAGTTCAATTGGAGTTTTCGTGGGGCTTCTTGCTGTGGGTTATTTCTACGCCTGGAAGCAGGGTGTTTTCGAATGGAGGTAGAAAACGAACAGCGGAAACGAGAACGTCAGGAACAGAAGATGCAGATGGACATCGATCTCGATTCCGTTGACGTTCAGGATCCCGATGATCTCGAGGATCTTGGGATTGTGACCACCACAACCGATAAAGTTATCAACTGGGGTCGAAAGAATTCACTGTGGCCTTTGACCCTCGGGCTGTCCTGTTGTGCTATCGAAATGATGGCCATGACGGCCCCGAAATACGACGTTGCTCGCATGGGGGCGGAAGTGTTCCGGGCCAGTCCCCGTCAGGCTGACGTTATGATTACGGCAGGGACGGTCGTCAACAAAATGGCGCCTATCGTGCGGAAATGTTACGAACAGATGGTCGAACCTAAATGGGTTATTGCCATGGGAGCGTGCACTGTTTCCGGAGGAATGTTCAATACCTACTCCGTTGTTCAAGGGGTGGATGAGTTCGTTCCCGTTGACGTCCATGTGCCCGGTTGTCCCCCGACACCGGAGGGGCTTCTGTACGGTCTGAGGGTTCTCCAGAATAAAATTGAACGGGAACAACCCACCCGTGCACTACTTCCCAGTATCAAGCGAAAAATCAATAATTTCCTGCCCTGGACCGGGACGGCTTAACCGTGTCGGAGGATTCGTCAGTGGATCCGGAGTCCGTCGATGTGCGGGATGTTCTCGCACTTATCGAGGAGACGGTCAGTGAGGACGGCCGCTTTGAAGCGTCGGAATTCCGTGATGAAACACGCATCATTCTTGATCCATCGGATCTTCTTCCGGTAACCCGAGCTCTCAAGGAAACGGAACCGTACTACTTCCTTCACCTTTCGGACGTGACCGCCGTCGACTATCCCGACCGAGAGGGTCCACGCTTTGACGTGGTTTACCAGCTTTACTCGTTTAAACTCAACATGAGGATTCGATTAAAACTACAGGTTGACGAAGATGAATCCGTGCCCAGTCTGACGACTCTCTGGTCCACCGCCAACTGGCTGGAGCGGGAGTGTTACGACATGTTTGGAATCGAATTTGACGGACATCCCAATCTGGAGCGTATCTTGATGCCGAAAGCGACCCGGTCACACCCCCTGCGGAAGGATTATCCGCTTCAACCGAGGAAAAATTATCAGGAACGGCGCCCTGAGGTTGCTCAGGAAGCCGAGGATTGGGGTGAGGATTTTGGCCATCACCCGCGCTGAAGTCGAATCCGAGGAGGAAAAGAACGGAAAACGGACGATGACCCTGAACCTGGGTCCTCAGCATCCCTCGACCCACGGTGTTCTCCGGTTAAAAGTTGAATTGGACGGAGAAATCGTCACGAACATGGAACCAAAAATCGGATACCTGCACCGTGGTATCGAAAAAATGGCCGAGAACAAGCAGTACCAGCAGGTCTTTCCCTGGCTGGATCGGGTTGACTACCTTGAGTCCGACATGAATAACCTCGGATTCGCCATGGCCGTCGAAAAATTACTGGACATCGAGGTTCCCGAGCGGGGTCAGTGGATCCGGACCATGATCAGTGAGATACTCCGAATGGGAGCCCACTTCATATGGCTTGGAACGAGCGTCATGGAACTTGGGGCCATGTCGGTTTTCATGTACGCTATGCGAGATCGTGAAATGACGTACGACATGATGGAAATCATCAGTGGTATGAGGATCAATACGACTTTCTTCAGGGTTGGCGGTATGCGGGCCGACATTCCCGATGAATTTTTTGAGACCCTCGACGAGTTCATTGAAGTCATGCCCGAACGAATCGACGAATACGAACAGCTCCTTAACAACAATCCTATTTTTCTTGACCGCACCAAAGGTGTCGGGCAGATCGACGCCGAAACGGCCATCGATCTGGGTCTGACGGGTCCCTCCCTCAGGGCCTGTGGTGTCAACTGGGATATACGAAAGACGGACCCATACCTGAAGTTCGACGAGGTTGACTTCAAGGTTCCCGTTGGAGACAACGGTGATGTCTTTGACCGATACCTCTGTCGAATTGAAGAATTACGGCAGAGTCTTTCAATTCTCCGGCAGTGCCGGGAGAAGATGCCCGACGACGGCCCGATTAACGCCGAACGGGGCAAAATATCGTTGCCCTCCAGAAGCAAAATGAAAACTACCATGGAGGGGTTAATCCATCATTTCAAACTCGTCACCGAAGGGTTCAAAGTGCCCGAAGGTGAGGTTTATCACACAATTGAATCCAATAAAGGAGAGCAGGGCTGGTACGTGGTCAGCGATGGGACGAACAAACCCCATCGGGTACGAATTCGGCCGCCCTGCTTCGTGAATCTACAGTCCCTGTCCACATTGTGCGAGGGGGAAACACTGGCGGACGTTATTGCCAACATCGGTAGCCTCGACATTATGATGGGTGAAACCGACCGGTAGCGTTCATTCGTCGCCAGTCCAAGTTCCGGGTAACCATCTACCTCTGTTATATCCCCCATTTAAGGTTTTCTGAAGCTCTTAGGGTTATTATTACACTGATTTTTTCAAACGTACGACACTCGGAGCGTCTATAATGCTTACGGATTCTCAGCTTGAGCGAATCAAGGAAGAACAGGAGAAGTTCCCGAATCCGAGAACGGGAATCATCCACGCTCTCTTTATCGCTCAGGAAGAACAGAACTACATCGAAAAGGACGACGTCGAACAGATGGCTTCGGTTATGGACATTGATGCAACCGAGATCTGGTCCGTTGCGTCCTTTTACACGATGATCAACCAGGAACCCGTCGGAAAGTTTAAGATTCAGGTCTGTGATAACCTTCCGTGCCTGGTTGAAGGTGCCGGGGAAATTGTCGATCACCTTGAGTCCCGGTTAAACATTGAAGAAGGGGAAACCACCCCCGACGAACTGTTTACCCTGGAGACGGTCGAGTGCCTCGGATCCTGTGGCACGGGCCCGCTCTGTCAGGTTAACGATGGTCCGTACCACGAGAACCTGTCCACCGACGACGTGGACGAGCTACTCGATGAGTTACGGGACCGTGTTGAAGAGGCCCAGAGAGTTGAGTCCTGATATGCATAACACTGACACCGGATCGGCCCGGGGGGATCGTTCATGGTAATGGACCTCGAACATCCCCGGGAGCAGCCTTTCGAGCCTAAGTTACTATCGACTACAGGACTGGAGGAAAGCTACACGCTTGACGTTTACGAGGACAACGGCGGCTACGAGCAGGCCCGCCGCGTTCTCAACGGTGACCTTGCCCCCCACGAGATAGAAGAGATCGTTAAGGAAAGCGGCCTGAAAGGCCGGGGCGGTGCCGGGTTTCCAACGGGGATGAAGTGGAGCTTTGTCCCGGACAACGACCAGCAAAAATACCTTGTTTGTAACGCCGACGAAAGTGAACCTGGCACCTTTAAGGATCGAGTCATCCTTGAACAGAAACCTCACCTCCTGCTCGAGGGAATGCTACTCAGTGCTTACGCCCTCGACGCTACCGTAGGCTTTATCTACATTCGAGGTGAGTATCGATCCGCTTACGAAAGGCTCAAGGGTGCAATTGAAGAAGCCGAAAAGGCCGGTTACCTCGGGAGTAACGTTTTCGGTTCGGATTTTGACTTTAATCTCCACCTGAACCGTGGCGCCGGAGCGTACATCGTCGGTGAGGAAACGGCCCTGCTGAACAGTCTGGAAGGGAAGCGTGGAGTTCCCCGCAAGAAACCACCGTTTCCGGCCGTCGAGGGCCTCTTCGGACAACCCACGGTGGTCAACAATGTTGAAACCCTAAGTAATGTCCCCCTGTTAGTGGAAAACGGCGCCGACTGGTACCGACAGTGGGGAACCGAAGACGACCCCGGGTTCCGTCTGTTTTCGATATGCGGTAGCGTCAAGCGACCCGGCGTTTACGAAGCTCCGCTTGGAACACCACTGGAGGACCTCATAGAGGACTACTGTGGCGGCATTGAACGGGGACGGGAAACCAAAGCCGTTATCCCCGGTGGTTCGTCGACTCCCCCGATCCGGGGCGACCAGATCGACGTTAAGATGGATTCCGAGTCAATACAGGAAGTTGGTTCCAGGCTGGGTTCCGGCGGTGTCATTGTGTTTGACGAGACCGTCTGCATGCCTCAGATGGCAACCCGGCTGGCCCACTTCTACGCGCACGAATCATGTGGTTGGTGTACCCCCTGCCGTGAGGGAGTCCCCTGGCTTGAGGATATGCTGGACGACATCGAGAAGGGGATCGCCCCCGAGAAGGACTACGAGAAGATTAAAAGTATTTCGAGTAACATCGACGCAAATTGTTTCTGTCCCCTTGGGCCGTCGGCTTCAACGCCGGTCCTACAGATGTTTGACTACTGGGGCGAGGAGTTCGAGTATCACATGGAACATGGTGAGTGTGACATACCCGACTCCTGAGCCCTCTCAAAGCCGAGTTAT
>JBDGPI010000089.1:20808-25108 GCA_042219765.1 Salsurabacterium abyssinicum (SeqCode) | reverse complement strand
TATACCTGTTACAGGCGGCCTCCGGGATTCATGGTGGGCCGGTTTATTCTTGACTCGACACAGCCAGATTTAACATCGTCAACTCAGTGAGGATGAGTCTTATGAAGTTGCTACTGAACGCTCTGAAGCGCTACAGTGTTAATACCGTTATTCAAGCAATGGTTAAGCTTTACGAAAAAACCAGAACACCATCAAAAAAAGGGAAGAATTATGGCTGAAGTCACGATTAACGGGGAGACCGTCGAAGCCGAGGAAGGCGAACTCCTGTTCGAGGTTATTCGTGATCAGGATATCGAGGTCCCCCACTTCTGTTACCATCCCGAACTCAGCCTGGCGGGGGCCTGTCGCATGTGCCTGGTTGAAATCGACGGGACCATCGACATTTCCTGCACCCGGCGTGTGGAGGATGGTATGGAGGTAGAAACCGACAACGAGGACGTCGAGGACGAGCGACGTGGTATCCTTGAGTTTATGCTGATTAACCACCCTCTTGATTGTCCCGTCTGCGACAAGGGGGGCGAGTGTCCGCTTCAGGACTACACGATGGGCTACGGTCCTGCCGAGAGCCGTTACCACGGCAACAAGCGGACTTTCCCGAAGTTCGATCTTGGTGAGCTTCTTACCCAGCGACAGAACCGCTGTATTCTCTGTTACCGCTGTACCCGTTTCTATCAGGAAGAGGGTGGACGTGAGGACTTTCGAGTGATCGAACGGGGCAACGACGCCTTTGTCGGCAAGCAACCCGGCGGTCAGCTTGAAAGTGAACTTTCGGGTAACATGGTTGACATCTGTCCGACCGGTACCATCGTAACGAAACCCTACCTGCACAAGTCACGTCCCTGGGAACAGGAACCGGTTCAGTCCATCGCCGGTATGGATCCAATACAGACTCCTATTACGGCTGACGTACGGGGCAACGAAATCACCCGTATCCGACCCCAGGAGGACCCTGATTTTGCCAAACCCTGGATCGACGACAAGGTCCGGTTCGTCCACGAGTACAACAGCCAGGACGAGAACCGGCTCGAACTCCCGGTGGACGAACAGTACTTCGACCGGTTCGACAACCTCAAAGACTCGCTTGATCAATTCGGTGACTCCGAGATCGGCGGGCTTATCTCACCGGATCGGACGCTTGAAGAATTACACTTGTTCCAACAGGTCCTCGGCGATAACTATGGTTCCGACGCCATCGGAACCTATCCCGAGGTCGGCGACGTTAAGGTTAATCCGACGGACTTCGAACAAATCGTTGACTCCGATTTCATACTGGTCGCCGGAAATAATTTTCGTGAATCCTACCCCATGCTGACCCCCTTCTTGAGAACGGCCGCCCGCAACGGAGCCGAAGTGGCTTACCTCTCTTACTGGGGAAATGAACTTACTATTGAACCCGACGTGTACATGCGTGAAACACCAACGGAACTACTCGGGCGCATTGAACGGCTGTCCGCCGGGTCCCCGGAGGACGCCACCGATGAAGCAATTCTGGAAGCACTGGACCGGGCCGACAATGCTTCGTTGATCACCTGCGAGGGCCGTAGTCTCGGTCAGGAACTTACGAAAGCCTCACTTGACTGGTCGGAGGACTGGGACCGGTTGCGGCTGGCTCCTGGTGGTAATTCCAAGGCCGCCGAATTATCGTTTGATCGGCCGTCGTCCGCCGGTGAACTGCTCCAGAAGGCGTCCGACGGCGACATACGAGCACTGGTTCTCTACGGGTTCGACCTTCTGCGAGAATTTCCCAATCGCGAACTGGTCAAGGCTGCAATTAACGAGGTGGATTTCCTCTGTGTGGCCGATTACATGGAAAATGAGTTAACCGATCAGGCCGACGTTGTTATTCCTCTTACGACCCAATTTGAGGAGCCGGGGCTGATGGTCAACGCCGAAGGCCGTATCCGTCAACGTCCCGCCGTGACGGAACACGACGAACGAATTCTTTCGGGGTGGGAATTCCTCTCCTTCCTGAACCAGGGGGGGTCGGAGCCACGCACCGCCGGCGAAATATTTGATGAACTGAAAGAAACGTACGTTGAACTACCGGATGATTTCGAGCGAGCGGAAGTCGCCCAGGAAACACGCTGGATTAACGACTTCGATCACGAAACTGGTGAGGAATACGGTACTGACTCCCGGGAAACGACGGGTGAATGGTTTGTCTTCTCGGAGCCCCGGTTGTTCAGCGGTGATCGCCGCGCTCAGTGCGGCCCGTCAATTGAAGGGATGATCCAGGAGGCCCAACTGGAATGCAGCGAGGAGGACGCCGAAGAACTCGGGGCGGACCATCGGACCGAGTTATCCCTGCAAATTAACGGGCATGCCATTGAGAAGAATGTTAGAATCTCAAATGATCCACCTCAGGGGTCCGTTATGCTTCCCTGGAACGATCCCGAGGACGTTGACCTTGAATTCTACGACCGGAACCAGCCGGTTGGCACAGCACGCGTCGGTACTTCGCCCGAAACAGACGATTCGGAGGACGCTTAACTGTAATGAGCTGGCTTTATTTTTCCCTTGCGGTGACGGTTAAGGTTTCCGTGATCATCGGGGTCATGTTCCTTATGGCACCGATACTTGTCTGGATCGAACGGAAAGTCATGGGGTGGATTCAGCTACGTCCCGGTCCGTCACACGTCGGAAAATGGGGAATTCTCCAGCCGGCCGCCGACGGGGTTAAAATGATGCTCAAGGAGGACATTACTCCCCACGAGTCTTTTAAGCCCATTTATTTAATTGCGCCGGGTCTGGTGGCTTCCACGGCTCTGTTCATGTTCGCCGTAATTCCTTTCGGTCCCCCGTCCTGGTACATTCACCTCTCGGACCTTCACCCGGGACTGGACAAATTTCACCTCGGTTACGTTACGGACCTTAATCTAGCCGTTCTTTATTTACTGGCGACGTCCTCAATTTCCGTATATGGCGTTGCCTGGGGCGGATGGTCCGGCGGCAGCAAGTACAGTCTGCTCGGTGGGCTTCGTTCCGCCGCTCAAATGATATCCTACGAATTGACAATGGGAGCTACCCTGCTGACGGTCGTTGCCGTAACCGGTACACTCAGTCTTGTTGAAATCGTCGGTTATCAAGCACAGCACGGTTGGAGTATTTTCTACCAGCCGGTGACGTTTGTCCTTTTTGTCATTACAATGTTTGCCGAAACAAACCGGCTCCCCTTTGATCTGCCGGAAGCGGAACAGGAATTGACCGGTGGTTACCACACCGAGCACTCGTCGCTTGAATTTGGTCTGTTTTTTCTCGGCGAGTACCTGCACATGGTCGTTGCCAGCAGTGTCGTCTCCATTCTTTTTCTGGGAGGCTGGCTTCCACCGTTCCCGGGACTGGCAATCTGGGACTCGATTGAAACAATTCCCGTCGTCGGGATGCTGATGCCGCTTGTCTTTTTCGCCATGAAGGCGGGCTTTTTCCTGTTTTTATTTATCTGGGTCCGGGCAACGTTTCCACGGCTGCGGTACGACCAATTAATGAAACTCGGCTGGAAAGTTCTGTTGGAAGTGGCCTTCGTTAATTTATTTATTCTGGCATTCATGAAGGTGCTCTGGACGGATCCGAACCTTTACTGGTACACCTGGCAACTCGTACTGTTTCTCCTCTTTATTGCACTGACTAACCTGATTACATGGAGAGGCGAGCCCACGGAATCCGTCACGCTGAAATCCTGAGAAACGCTTTTGGCAGCATAATTTTATAGTAGGGTTTGATTGATATGTTTGGCCCACTTTTAAACGGTTTGAAACTTACGTTTAAAAAAATATTTTCGAAACCGATGACCGTTGATTACCCTAACGAGGTCCGTGAACGGCCCGATCGTTACCGTGGCCGTCACGTCCTGAAGAAAAACGAGGAAGACCTGGAGCTCTGCGTTGGCTGTGGGCTATGTGGTGCCTTCTGTCCTGTCGACGCTATCTTCATCCAGGGGGAGGAGAACCCCGAGGACAATCCTGTTTCCATCGGTGAACGATACGCCACCGACTACGAAATTGATGCAAGCCGTTGTATTTTCTGTGGTTACTGTGAAGACGCCTGTCCCACTGACGCCATTATTCTCACGACCGAATTCGAGATGAGTGTTGAAAACCGAGAGGATCTCCTCTGGGATAAGGACTTTCTTCTGGAAGAATAGCATTTAGCAACAACTGGGGAGGAAAGGGAAGAAACCTACTGAATGATGACCCCACCCTCCCGTATACCAAACATTAATTACCGGGATAATTAAGTCATGGAATCCCTAGTATCCACCATACTCACCTGGTTTTTCAGTGCCGTATCGCTGGTGGCGGCC
>JBDGPI010000089.1:19489-20798 GCA_042219765.1 Salsurabacterium abyssinicum (SeqCode) | reverse complement strand
TCTATTTGTCTTTTGTACCATTGTGGCGCTGGGCTCGGCTGTGGCTATGATCCTTCAGCGATACATGGTCTACAGTGTCGGCTTAATGATTATTGTTCTACTGGGAATTGCCGGCCTGTTTCTGACACTGAACGCGCCGTTTCTTGCCCTGGTCCAGGTGATTGTCTACGCAGGTGCGGTCATGGTGCTCTTCGTCTTCACGGCGATGATCGTTGGCGAGAAGAAGTCGTCGGAACTCAACATAGGATCTCCTTATTCCTGGTTGTCGCTGGGAATTGTCAGTCTTTTGATGATCGATCTAGGTTTAATTATCCGTGAGGTACCGTTTGCACCCGGTAAACCCGTCAATACTAAGGAAGTTGCAACCGGGGGAGGGCCAATCTACTACCTCGGTGAGTTGCTTTTCACCGACTACCTGCTGGCCTTACAGGTGGTTGGATTCATTATTCTCACGGCGCTTGTAGGCGCTATTTACCGATCCGAGGAAGGAACGACCTGATGCTCAACCATTACATTGTGCTGGCGGTTTCACTGTTTGGGATAGGTCTACTTGGCGTCCTTCTGCGCCGTAACATGGTCATTATCCTGCTCTGCGTGGAACTGATGTTAAATTCCCTGAATTTAATATTTGTTGCGGGCAGCCAGTATTTATCCCTGGCCGCTGGCCGGCTCTACGTCTTTTTTGTCCTGACAGTCAGTGCCGCCGAGGTAGCCGTTGGATTGGTTCTGGTTATGACCTTATTCAAGACTTATGACACCATTGATATTAACGACCTGTCGGAGATGAAGTGGTAATGGCGCTCGAAACCCTTCTTTACGTTATAGTTCTGGCGCCGCTGGCAGGCCTAATTCTTAATACGATTGGTCTCAATTGGTTTCGGCGGCCGGTCGCCGGCTGGATTGGAACACTTTCCGTTTTGCTGCTGTTCGGTGACCATCCGGCTCAGGATATATTGCTATACCCGTGGCTGGATTTCGAACTTATTACAATCAGTATCGGGTTTTATTTTGATCATCTAACCGTTCTGATGCTCAGTGTCGTTACAGTTGTCTCAACCTGCGTTCATATCTACTCGATTGAATACATGGAAGACGACGACGGGTTTAACCGGTTTTTCATTTACCTGAACCTGTTTGTCTTTGCGATGCTGGTCCTCGTCACGGCCCGGAACCTGCCGATGATGTTCATCGGCTGGGAAGGTGTCGGTCTCTGCAGTTACTTGTTGATCGGTTTCTGGCATCGCCGGGAATCGGCCCGGTGGGCCAGTCAGAAGGCCTTTATTGTGAACCGTCTGGGGGATTTCTGCTT
>JBDGPI010000089.1:10088-19479 GCA_042219765.1 Salsurabacterium abyssinicum (SeqCode) | reverse complement strand
CTCGGAATTATCCTCAGTATTAACGTTATGGGTACTGTTTCTTTTGAGGGTTTGCACGCGGCCGTTAAATCAGTCTCAGCCTCCAACCTTACGGCTATTGGTCTATTGCTCTTCGGCGGTGCCGTCGGCAAAAGTGCTCAGTTTCCCCTCTACGTCTGGCTACCGGATGCCATGGAGGGTCCAACGCCAGTTAGCAGTCTGATCCATGCCGCCACCATGGTGACGGCCGGGGTCTACTTGATTGCCCGGCTTGAGTTTCTCTACACACTAATTTTACCCGTCGGCGAGATTGTTGCGTTTGTCGGTGCCTTTACGGCTCTTTTTGCGGCGGCAGTTGCCCTGGTCCACGAAGACATGAAACGGATTCTGGCGTATTCGACCGTCAGTCAGCTGGGATACATGTTTGTCGGTGTCGGACTGGGGGCCTACGGAGCCGGTATCTTTCACCTGATGACCCACGCTTTCTTTAAAGGTTTACTCTTTCTGATGGCGGGGAGTGTCATGCACGCGCTTCACGGGGAATTAAATATATTCAAGATGGATGCTCTCTGGGAGAAACTACCCTGGACGGGGTCAATGGCCGTCATCGGGGGGCTCGGATTAGCCGGGTTTCCACTTGTTTCAGGATTCTGGTCCAAGGATGAAATACTGCTTGCGGCACTCGGGCATGGCGGTGCCATGGGATGGATTCTCTTCCTGAGTCTGGCAGTCGGGGCGCTTCTAACAGCCTTTTATACCTTCCGGATGATATTTGTCGCTTTCTGGTGTGGAACCGATGACGTGGGTTACGATCCGACGTCCGTCCATGAAGCCGGCTGGTTGATGCTTGTGCCGATGGTAATCCTGGCTGTTGGATCATTGTTTGGAGGGTTCTTCGGTCGGCTTACCGCTGAACTCGCGCATCACACCGGTGGGCATCATCCGCCACACACCATTGTTATGTCGACCTCCGTTGCGGTTTCACTGGGGGGGATCCTGCTGGCGTATCTGCTTTACGTTCAGGAGGTAATAAAACCCTCCACCCTTTCGGACAAATGGCATTCGCTGCACCGGGCGGCACGCCAACAATTCTACGTGGAAACTGTTTATCGAACCGTCATAGTGACACCGTTGCGGACGACCTCCCGATTCGTCTGGACGGTCGTGGACGACTTGATCGTCGATGGTCTGGTTAACCTTTCGGGAGCGTCCGTTGACATAACGGGATTAGTTGTGCGTTTCGTACAAACGGGACGTATCCGACACTACCTCGTTTACCTGACGATTGGCTTCTCGAGTATCATGTTATTAATCACTTACGCTATTTTTGGTGGATAAAAAATGGTCATATCGAACCGTAGTATGAAAGAGCTTCGGCCCGATAGGGATTCGATTTACTTATGATCCCACTGAGTCTACTTCTTGTTCCAGTACTTGCAGCCGGTCTTATAGCGTTGCTACCGGAGGACAGTTCCCTCAGTAAATGGTTGGCGCTGGCCGCGTCACTGGCAACGGTTGGCTTCAGTGTTTTACTCTGGCGTAACTACCCGGCTGGCTTAGATGGTTATTTATCCGGGGGTCTTTACGAAGTCAACGTGACCTGGATTCCGTCCATTGGAGCGTCTTTTTTCCTTGGAATCGACGGTATTAGTCTCCTTTTCATCGGACTGACCGCACTTTTAATTCTGGTTTCAGTTCTCTTCAGCTGGCATGCCGTCACGAAACGTGTCAATCTCTACTACAGCTTTCTTCTGCTCTTATCCGCCTCCATGTTCGGTGTTTTCATGGCCCGGGATCTGCTTCTGTTCTACCTTTTCTGGGAGGCCATGTTACTTCCGATGTATTTCCTCATCGGAATCTGGGGAGGAGCACGCCGGATTTACGCGTCGATCAAATTTGTACTCTATACCTTAACGGGTAGCTTGCTAATGCTGGTCGCAATTGTTGTCTTACATCACTATCACGCCAGTCAGTATTTAACGGAGACGATGGCTCTATCGGACCTGTACCGGGTTAATCTTCCGACGGGAACCGGACTTTTTGTGTTCCTGGCGTTTTTGCTGTCGTTTGCGATCAAGACCCCGCTTTTTCCACTTCATACCTGGTTGCCGGATGCCCATGTTGAAGCACCGTCCGCCGGTTCGATCATACTAGCCGGTATTCTACTGAAAGTCGGTATATACGGCTTTATTCGGCTGCTTGTCCCGTTTTTCTGGACACTGTCACTTCAATGGTCGGGTCTTGTCGGTGTGCTTGCTGTTGTGGGCATCATCTA
This sequence comes from Salsurabacterium abyssinicum (SeqCode), assembly GCA_042219765.1. GTDB lineage: Bacteria > T1Sed10-126 > T1Sed10-126 > T1Sed10-126 > CAZEBV01 > JBDGPI01. The sequence continues at coordinate 17,225 of JBDGPI010000089.1, read as the reverse complement.
CGGTGGTTTGGTTGCCTGGGTTCAGGAGGACGTCAAGAAACTCGTGGCTTACAGCAGTATCAGTCACCTGGGATTTGTAGTTCTCGGTATTTTTGCTCTTTCCACGGCAAGCGTTTCCGGTGGGTTGCTACAGGGCGTTATCCATGGGATCAATACCGGTGCTCTTTTCCTGATTGTCGGAATCATTTATTCGAGACTTCACGACCGAAAGATAGAGAATATCAGTGGACTGGCGCAGGAAATGCCGCTTTTATCGACGTTTCTCGTGATTACGTCACTTGCTTCGATTGGGCTCCCGGGAACAAATGGCTTCGTGGGAGAATTCTTCATACTGACGTCATCCTACGAATCACTTCCGCTGCTGACCATTTTTGCGGTTTCGGGGGTAATTGTCTCGGCACTCTATATGTTGCGGTTGCTCCGGGAATGTGTCTTTGGTGAAGTCTCCGATATCGTGTCCGACACGACATCTCTTCATTTAACGGAAGTTGTTTCACTCAGTCTTCTTACCATAGCCATTTTTGTCATGGGTCTATATCCGAAGCCTTTCATGGACCGTCTGGAGCCTACTGTTTCCGAGATTCTGAAGACGGCACGGCAAACCTCCGGTGAAACGACCTTTGACAGAGGCATTCAACAAGCTGACCTACCCAATGACTCGGAGGCGACCCAATAATGCAAGACTGGGTTATGATGCTATTGCCCCAGATTATCCTCGCCGGTGTGGCGGTAACTGTTCTTAGTGTTCGAATTGCTTCGGAACAGTTGTCCCGTTATTCCACGACCATCGGGCTTGTCGGGACGGCAGCTGCCTTTGGGTCCCTGTGGTCAGTTCCGACCGGGCGAACGCTCCAGTTTGCTACGGTGGATTCGATGAGCCTTGTCGGATCCGGACTTATTTTCGTCTCGCTCTTTATTGTGCTGGGGTATTCGTCCCGCTTCCTTGAGCGCTTTGAGCTCGCCGAGGCTGAGTGGACGTTTCTTCTGATCTGTTCGGCCCTCGGTTTAACGTTAATGTTCAACACCACGCATCTGCTGGTTATGTTTCTGGGGCTGGAACTCAGTTCGCTGGCTTTTTACGTCCTGTGTGGTTACATTCGGGACAACAAGAAGAGCCTGGAGTCCTCAATTAAATACTTCATTCTTGGGTCCATTGGGTCGGCCTTTTTTCTGCTTGGTGTTTCCCTGATATTTATAACACAGAAAGGGGTCAATGCCGCTCAATTCACCTCCGCCTCCACCGGATTTACACTTAGCTTTGCCCTGGTTCTGGTCAGTCTTTTCTTTAAACTTTCGCTCATTCCTCTTCATTTCTGGGTTCCCGACGTTTACGAGGGAGCCCCTACCATCCTAACCGGCTACATGTCCGTGGCCGTTAAAATCGGTGTTATTGGTGCTCTCATTCGATTGAGTGCTCCCGTGCTTGAAATTTCCGGACCGGCTCTTCCATGGGTTGCTATTACCTGGTGGTTTGCCGCAGTCACGATTCTGGGGGGGAACCTTCTGGCGCTGGCCCAGGACAGCCTCAAGCGAATGCTGGCTTACAGCAGTATTGCTCATGCCGGATACGTTACCCTCGGGCTTGTTTCACCGGCTCCAACCGCTCGTGCGTACACGGCGATGTTATTTTACTTGAGTATTTACGTCTTAATGAATCTGCTTGCCTTCGGTATTATCGGTCTCTTGAACAAGGACGAGGACTTTTACGTCTACTCGGACCTGAAGGGCCTCAGTCAGACTCATCCGGCTATGGCACTGGCACTGGCCGTAAGCATGATCTCTCTGTCGGGCTTACCACCGACGGCCGGTTTCATGGGGAAGTTGATGCTTTTCAAAAGTGTCGTAACCGCCGGATACCCGGCGCTGGCCGTCGTTGCCGTTCTGGGTTCACTCGTATCCGTTGCGTATTATTTTCGTGTCATCATCTATTCCTACATGCGGAAACCGGACGCCGATGAAGCAGTGTTTGGACTGAATACTGGACCGGTCGTTAATTTAACCGCCGGACTGAGTGCAGTAATAATCCTCTACCTGGGTATCCATCCGACCTGGTTTTACGAATTTATTCATACAATGGGGCTTTAGCGCATTTTCCTGGTTTGTTTTTTTTAAATCAGTCCCGCTGACAATTCAGTTCTTTTGCGGATCCAATCCCCATCAAGTTTGTTACCCTAAGAATTAATGTATCAGAATAGTTGTTCCACTATCTAACAGCGTTCACCGTTTAAAGATTTTAGATTTTCGATGTTTGATTTTTGATCCGAATCTAACCCTACCACCGAAGGAATTACCCCTATGAAAAACATTGCTCTGGCAACTGACTCCGATCATCCTGAACTCCACCCGGGCTTCCGGCAGTTTGCGGATGTCCTTGAAGAACGAGGACTGAACCCCGAGCCGGTCCAATGGACCTCCGATACCAGTTGGTCGGACTACGATACCGTCATTATTACGTCGACGTGGGACTACGTTCAGAATTTTGACGCCTACCGTAGCTGGATTGATACCCTTGAAGCATCGTCGGCACAAGTCTGGAATCCAGTGGACGTGCTCCGGTGGAACATGAACAAGATGTACCTGAAGGACCTCCGGGAATCGAATCAGAGTATCGTCCCGAGTGTGTTTCTACCGGCCGGCACTTCAGTACCGGTCAACCGCATTGTCGAGGAAAAAAACTGGAGCGAAATAGTGATAAAACCGCTGGTCGGTGCCGGGGCTTCGGACCTTAAGAAATTTGATGGGGAGTCACTCGACGAAGCACAGGAGTGGCTCGACCGGCTTGCCGACAACCACGGGGCGATTGTCCAGGAATTCCAGGAGAGCATCCGTGAGAACGGTGAGTGGTCGTTTGTTTTCTTCAATCGCGAGTATCAGTACGCCGTCAAAAAGGAACCTGCACAGGATGACTATCGTGTACAGATCGCTCACGACGGTACCAGGGAAGGGGAGGAGGCTCCACCGGGATTAATTCGACAGGCCCAATCGGCCGTTGACAGCATTACCAAGCCGTTTTTGTATGCCCGTGTGGACGCACTGGCCAACAACGGCCAGTTACAGTTGATCGAAGTCGAAATGGTCGAGCCGGACCTATACCTGGAGTACTCCGAAAATGGTCCAGAAGCTTTTGCGGATGCCCTCGAGGACGTAACCGAACAGGGAGCGGAAATCGATTACTTCGATCACGCCGAAATCCAGACCGAGGAGATCAACGGTAATACGTTGAATTAATCGACTTTTCACCCGGATGGCTATTGAGACCATCATCACGGGCCCTTGCGTGGGTCTACACCACACCTCAACCGTAAGGTTTAGTGAATGAAACATTAACCTGCTGTGGAAAAAATACATCAACATCCTGCATGACTTCTCCGAAGGGTTTTAGTCGGGACCTTGCCGCCTCTCACCGGATCGTCATTTATCTGCCAAAACCGGAACCTCCCCGAATTTCCAAGTTCCCCATCATCTATCCCTTCAATAAGACGAATCGAAAGCGGGGATTTACTATGGTCCTACAATAGTTGGGTTTAGATCCTGATAAATTGCGTTAATCTTGCAGTCAGGATCTTTTGAAATACAGGGGTGAGTTTATTTCCGATGTCCGATGATTCCGTGGAATCCAAAGACGATAATTCCGCCGTATCCTGGAACGTTTTATTTAGTGATGCTAATACGGATTACCTTGGTTACACGGAGGAGACCTCTTTCAGGGAGAACCTGCTTGAGTCCTACCTTCGAAACCTCTCGGTTTCAGTTCTAAAACTCACTCTACTTCTGGTTGGACTCCTGGTCGGATTGCTGTGGCCGGTGGACTATCTTTTGTTCGACAATCCGCGCTACATGGACGCTTTCGAACTCTGGAAGCCGGTCGTTTTGTTGATCATTGCCGTTAATATAATCGGTCTACACTACCTTGAGTTCTGGCACCGAAATGTCTTTCGTCTGATCGTGTTCTCCCTCTGTCTTGCCTTTGGCACCATCGGTTACAGCTTTGCACTGTTAAACGAGGCTGGGGGACCCTGGTTTCAGATTCTTTTCATGATTCCCATTGCAACCATTCTGCTTCCCGTTAAGCCGTTGCCCCGCCTGTTCGGTACGCTGGCGATCCCCAGCACTTATATACTTGGTTACCTGCTGGTTTATCCCGGTCACCTCGATCATCCCTTTGCGCTGATCACCATGGTAGTAACAGGAGGGCTCGTTCTGGTAAGTGTACTGATCGGACACGTATTCTATACTCTGATCCGGCGGAACTTTTTTAAGGATCGCCGACTGCGTCGGCGTGAGCTTGAAATGAAGCACCTTGCCCGGCACGACCAGCTAACGGGGTTAACGAATCGTCGTCATTTTCAGAAACTACTTCAAGAAGAATTTGAGCGGGCCAGACGGTACGACGAGATATTCTCGGTAATGATGATTGACCTGGATCACTTCAAGGACGTAAATGACACCTACGGTCATCAGGTCGGGGACGCTGTCCTCGAGGAACTGGGGACCCTGATTGAGTCCGATATTCGTGTCTCCGACTTCGCGAGCCGATACGGAGGGGAGGAGTTCTGCGTGGTGTTACCGGAAACTGACCTTGAAGGAGCCCGGAAGTTGGCTGATCGATTACGAAAACGATTGAAGGATACGGTTTTTGTCAGTAACGAGGATGAGGAGTTTACCGTGACCTGCAGTGTCGGAGTGTCGGAATTGTCTGATGAGATAAGTGATCCCGAAACAGTTATCACTGAAGCCGACGACGCGCTCTACCATGCCAAGGCCGAGGGACGGGATACCGTCATGACGATCAAGGACCTGGAGGAGTAATACCAAGGGGCGACAATTACCTATTTTGTACGTTTGGCTACACGTTACAAATCACGGTTACCACGGCAGCTAATACCAGCATTTTTCTTGCCTGAAAGTTCGGAATCCAAACCTCTCTTGGCTCCGTTTAACCTTAAACTGAAAACAAGTTCGTTGTCCCTTTTGATCGAAGGGAGAGGACGGATCCCACGATATACACGACAAATACAGAAACTGCTCAGCAGGGTTCCTTAGCGCCTCTACACAAGTCCCATCGAAATTCAAGACAATGTATTACTAATAGACCCGAACACAATGAGTAACTTGTCAGGTTTTATTTTTTTTCGTGAGGCTTTCTTACATTCCACTCTTTAAATTCGGATAACCTTCTCAGTTTTAAGTAACTATCGGCTAAAAAATACAGCTCGCTTTTCTATCCACTCCCGCCAGTCCGAATGTTGAATAAATTGTTCCTGACAGTTGGATTAGAAATGAAATTTGAAATCTGTCAGTTCGTCCGTTATTTTAATGAATGAACAGTCAGTCAATAAAAGTTACGGCACTTCAGTGTCTACAGCGGTCCTATTGCAATAACCCCTGGTTCTTAATCCAACGGTGGTCTTAAGTCCAAACCAAGTCACATTCAATACTCCGTGTGTGTCCTAACTGAGACTGGCTTTAATATCTGCTGGGGAGGCGTTTAGACTAACCGTAGATCGTTAGAGGATTTGAAACTCCGAATTACTAAAACAAACTGATCTTTAAAGGAGGTCATAATCATTTTAAGCGTTAAGGATTTCGCACGTCCGGTAGAATGGGGAAAATCATTTGTTGGAGATGGGTTACCACCCGGTCCTTACGACGGTGATGACTTTTACACGGGGTTGAGTTTTTCAAGGGACTGGGCCAATGGAAACATTGAGTTCATATTGGATGCCTACGAGGAATACGGGCCAGTCTTTACAACGCGACTTATGGGGCTGAAAATTGTCTGGCTGATTGGGGCCGAGGCGAATCAGACGATGTACGTCAAAAACTGGCGGGACTTCTACTGGTGGGGTGGAGCAATACAGGGACACCTGGCGGGTCTCATCGGTGAGGGGTTACTTGCTTCCGTCGACGAAACCCACGACAAAGCACGAAAATTGCTCGACCCGGTCTTTTCCAAGGAGAACCTCAAAAAGTACGTCGACGAAATGGTAGAACTGACGGAGTCAAAAGTAGAAGAATTTCAGGACGGTCAGCGCTTTGACTTTTACGAGTGGGCCTACGATATCGCACTGCTGAACGCCACTCAATGCTTCATGGGAATGGATCCGAGTCGTACGAACATTCAGGAACTTCACGAACATTTCGATACTACGGTTAAGTATTACCAGAAACCGATTCACCATCAAATTCTCAGAGGCCCCGGAACACCTCACTGGAGTTTCCAGAAAGCCAAGGATAAACTGGACGAAATTCTCGTCGAGGAAATTCAAAAGCGACGGAGGGATGGTACGAAGGACAACGACAATATTCTCGATCGTCTCCTGAAGGCCGAGGAGGACGGTGAAACCTTCACGGACGACGAGATTCACGATCAGATTCTTAATCTGTACTGGGCCGGTCACGATACGACGGTCTCGGCCATGTCCTGGTTTACTATGCTCGTTGGTAAACACCCCGAGGTATACGAAAAACTGCAGACCGAAATTGACGAACGGGTGGGGGACCAACCAGTTACGGCCGATGAGGTTATTGACGGGCTTCCCTATCTTGAGATGGTTATGGACGAGGCCCTTCGTCTCTACCCGCCGGCCTGGATTGCCTTCCGGAAAACCCGTACGGACCTTGAAATGTACGGTCACGAAATTCCAGAGGGGACCGAGGTCGCCTTCAGTTCCTACGCAACACACCGGTTGCCACACCTTTTCGAGCAGCCCGAAGCCTTCAAACCCCGTCGGATGGAGCCGGAGAAACAACGTGATTTCCCGGCCGGTGCCTATATTCCATTCGCTCGAGGTCCCCGAACCTGTATTGGGATGAACTTTGCCAAGTACGAGTTAAAACTTGTCATGGCTACGATGCTGCGTCATTTTGACTACGAACTGCTTCCCGGACAGAAGTACAAAGCCTACCCAGTTGCCACCCTTACACCGGATGAGGTTATGGTCAAAGTCAGGCGCCGGAACAATGGTTCATCGCTGGTTGAGGGAAACGTCTCGAAGGAAGCAGTGCCGATGGACACCGACGAATTTGCTACTGACTCCGATTCGAATGGGTGTCCTGTTCACTGATCTGGTTCAACTTTTTTTACTCCGAGTCTGAAACAATGTATTCGGAGTAATACGTTCTCCTAACACCGTT
>JBDGPI010000089.1:7491-10078 GCA_042219765.1 Salsurabacterium abyssinicum (SeqCode) | reverse complement strand
TAAATCGAACACCGTTATGGGGTAGGGGTTCCGGTCCGTGTTCTGCTTCAGCCGGGAATTTATCCCGAGTAACCTGGACACGGACGATGAATTCCGGACGTTGGGTACCGACTCGTCATAAAGCGGGATTGCCATCGACGACCGGTAGGTAAGGGGACCGGATTCGATTAGTGCCGGGGTGCGTAGAGGGTGAACTTTCAGCCTGGTTTTAAGTCAGACTTGGGGTATGTAATCGGCCCAGTCGGATATCGGTTTTCTCAGGACCATCTGGACGCCCCGCCAGGTACAGGTCCCTGCAGTTAATGGCTTTTGAAATGGTCGAACCGGATTTATACCTGAAGCAGCTCGAATTTGGACCGGAACCCCCTGGACGGTCGCGCTGTAGAACGTTACGGAGCAGGGAACGGAAGCTACCTTGACCAGGCCGAAGTCCCACCGGAACAGATGAGCGGTAATACGTGGAATCAGTGCCTGTGGACCTCAGTAGAAAATTTTTAATGTTCCATTAGAATTCCCTCAAGGAATTTTTAATTCACCTAACCACCAGCTCGTCATAACAGGAGTCCAAACGGCAAGTCGGAGTTAGGGGAGATTCCGATTCGTCTTTGGGGGGATTGTTTAACGTAAAAACTTTCCGTTGAAGGATCAGGATATAACTGGACACCAGAATTTACTGTACAACATGACAACTGGCACTGAAACGGTTATGCCACTGAGTTACACGCTGTACTGGAGTTTCTTTTGAGTACCCTGTAAAGCCTATTTGCACAGTAAACACCACCCGGGAGCTTCTGGGAATGAATTCCTCATTTATAGTGGAAAAAATCATAAAAACCCTATATGACTTCTCCGAGGATTTTCGTTCCAGTGGTTTTTACCAGCGGTTGATTAAACCTCGAACCTTCAGTCCCCTCGAGCGAAAACGGTTCGTTGAATTTTCACAGGATGAGTTTGTCTTCGTAATAATGGGCTGGGCGCTGGCAATCATTGGTATGGTGTTGCTGTCGGTTCCTCTCGATTTTGTCATTTACCAGTACTCTCCCGAAATATTCTGGCGAACGTTATTAATCAAGGGAACCGGAATTGTTGGGTTGCTAATGCTCTGTGGGGTGATTAATTACTTCCCCCTGAAGGGGATGTCGGTCGATCGAGTCTGTGCTTTCATGATTATTCTTCTGCTGAGCTGTCTCTCGTTTATATTATCCTTCGGTGGTGGTGTTAACAGCGTCTGGTTTCAGCCTCTGTACGTTTTCCCGGTGGTGGTTCTGCTGGGGTTTCGTTTCAGCCTGCTTGAGCGTACGGGGTGGATGGCACTTGGTGTCGTCGGCATGTTTCTGGGGTATTTTGGACCTCATCCGGAGTACTTCAAATCCGAGGGGATTCTTTTACTTCCAATCCTGCTGGTGTTTACTGCGTTTTACTACATTATGGGCAGTCAGCTCGTGAGTAACCTGTACAAATCGTCCTTTCAGCAAAACCGTGAACTCGAGGAGGAACGGCACCGCTCGGAGCGTCTGCTTCTGAATATTTTTCCCGAGCAGGTCGCCGACAGATTGAAGGGCAACGAGCGGAAAATAGCCCAGAGTTACGAGGAGGCGACCGTAGTTTTTGCCGACATCGTTAACTTTACTCCGCTTGCCAACAACCTACCGGCCGATCGGGTGGTGTCGCTTCTGGACGAAATCTTTGGATCCTTTGATGACATCGTTGACCAGTACGACGTCGAAAAGATCAAGACGATCGGTGACGAGTACTTTGTTGTCGGCGGGATACCCGACCCATCCGATGATCATGCCCCGACGATGGCGAATCTGGCACTTGATTTACAATCGGAGATCACAAACCATGCCCGGGAGGATGGCTCCCCCTTTCAACTCAGGGTTGGCATGCATACCGGTGCACTCGTAGCAGGGGTTATCGGGAAGAAAAAATACGTCTACGATGTGTGGGGCGATACTGTTAACGTTGGCTCCCGGATGGAGTCCAATGGTGTACCGGGTAAAATTCAACTTACACCGGCGACGAGAGACGCTATCGTGGAACAGGACGAGCACAGTAACTTCAACTTTGAACCTCGAGGAGAAATTGAGGTTAAGGGAACGGGTACCATGAAAACCTACTTCCTGACGACGTCCTGAAACGCTTGCCTCCTTAGTAATAGTTCGTATCACGGTACAGACGAGGTTCGATCTTGATCTCAGTCGGAATGGATCGCACTTCGACATTGATTTACGGTCGGAGGGATTTATTACCATCATCGGGATTGAAACCAACACTTTCCCTGATGAATTTTTTCCGGTAATCCATAACGGGAAATTTTGGTGACGACAGGGGGTAACTTTTTTCGATATTGGACCGAAAAACGTTACACTGAGGGTGACGTTGAAAGGAATAGATCCAGACAATATCAGGATGTCAATTGATTGAAATCTCGGCGTCCGCCAGCTATTAATTACATAGTTAATGTTTGAGTGTTGCGTCATCAATCAGCTATTTGCCTGGGATGGATTACATATGGTGGAACTAGACGAGTAAGAAATTGAACGACAGCGCAAAGAGAAGGCAAAGGAACGACAACGTATTACGA
>JBDGPI010000089.1:0-7481 GCA_042219765.1 Salsurabacterium abyssinicum (SeqCode) | reverse complement strand
TGCAGGATCATACCAAGTACGGGGAGCTATCGGAGTATCATCACAAGGAGTTGAAGGACTTTATTTCCAAACTGGCCGACCACAAGTTCCTCGATAAGCGAAAGGTTGGAAACTACGCCTACGTCCTCGAGATGTCGAAGAAAGGTGAGGTGTTCCTGAGCGACGAGGAAGAATTACCGCTGATTGTGTTGCCACGGAAGACCGAAGCTTACGAGGCGGCCAACAAGTCGTCCGACGAAGTTAGTTTTGAGATGTACCAGGACGGAAACACCGTGGAGGAGATCGCCGAAGAGCGGGACCTGAAGGCATCCACTATTTACGGTCACCTCGAAACGTTCGTCGAATCAGGTGACCTTTCGGCCGGCGAGATCGTTGACGAGGAATCCCTTCGGATCATTATGGAGCACCTTGAAAGTGACGCAGTGGACCTTTCCGGTGAGGTCTACCTTTCGAACATCAAGGACGCCCTGCCGGATGATATCACCTACGACGAGATCAAAATCGTCCTGGCCGAGGTCCAGGATGACTGAGTGGATTGCAGTACAGTACTGCCGTTGAAAAACTTTCTTGAAGTAAGGATAACTCGGTAGTGCAGAACAGCTGGCCAACAAAGGGCATTCAGCAGGTCAAGTGAAAGGCACCCGCTACCTTGTCCTTTCCCTTCTTTTCGGCCAGCTCGTTGTAGCGCTCAATTGCCTGGTCTGTCGGTAGGGCTTCGTAATCGACGTCGTTTTCTTCCAGGAATTTTTTGACCTTCCGGGTAAGTCGCATCCGGCTGCTGGCACCCTGACCGATGATCAACTTGGCGGGATTCTTGGGCATCAACGATTCCAGGTCCTCCGGCACCAGCTGATGACCGTCCTGGCGCCACCAGTTATCGTGTACCCAATCGTCCTGCACAATTAAATCGTTCTCGAAGGACTTGTTATCCTCTGATTCCACGTGACCGAAGCGGTAATTTTTTAACTTCATTATGAATCACCCCACCGTTGATCATTTTCGAATCCTCCTAATTAATATATACAAAGTCCTTGCGGTAGGATCAACCTGCCTTCATAAACTGAATCGTTTACCCTTTGAGTACATTGTTGATTTTTGTAGATGCCTGACATCATGGCCACCATATCCCTATTAAAACGGACTGAAAATATCCATTCTGAAACTCCGTCCAGAGTAATATCATTTACGGTCAGTAAATTTGTCACAAAGGAGTTTTTTTAATTGGTACAGGATATAACCGCACTCGGGGTGGACGCCGGGGGAACTTTCACGGATTATCATGCTCTTGACCGCAATGGGAGAAGTTATACCGGCAAGGTCAATTCCACCCCCGAGAATCCCTCGAGAAGTATCCGGCTCATTCTAAAGAAGTTTACTTTTGCCGACGATTGTCGTTTCGTCCACGGTACCACGGTCGCTACCAATGCACTCCTCGAGGATAACCTTGGTGATTTCGTTTTCGTGACCAACAAGGGTCTCGAGGGGCTGCTGGACGTGGGTCGAGGCACACGTCCGGACCTTTACGATCTTAATCCGGATCCAGCCGACATCCTGAAGTTTGATCAACCCGTCGTAGGAGTCGATCTTCGTGATCATCCTGAGGGAGCCGTTAAAACAGCGTTATCCGAGGACGAAGCTGGACGACTCCGGGAAAAAATCTCAAATCACAATCCCGACGTGGTCGCCGTCTGCCTGGTCCACAGCTACCGTGACAACACACTTGAAAGGACAGTGGCCGACGCCCTGGACGGTCTCGACGTCGATATCGTCCTATCGTCCAGTGTTCTGCCACGCTTCCGTGAGTACGAACGAGCAAGTACGACTGCAATAACAGCCGGTCTCAGACCTTTGATATCGGATTATCTGAAAACGCTTGGTACCCTCGAAAGAATGCCCGACGAACGCTTTGTAATGGGCTCCAACCGGGGGACGCTTTCCTTCAGGGAGGCCATGGACCGGCCCGCACTGACAGCCCTCAGTGGCCCTGCCGGTGGAATTATTGGTGCGAAAAAGATGATCGGTGAGCACCACGACGGTGGCATTATCACAATGGATATAGGGGGGACCTCGACCGACGTTTCACTGGTCCGTGATAGGATCAAGCTGACGGACGATCATCAAATTGGAGGGTACGACCTGGCGTTTCCGATGGTTGACGTCCATACAATCGGCTCAGGCGGTGGTTCCAGGCTCTGGGTTGACGAGGGTGACTACCTGCGGGTCGGTCCGGATAGTGCCGGAGCGGAACCTGGACCGGCCTGCTACGGAGCCGGTGGTCCACCGACGCTAACCGACGCACAGCTGGTACTCGGACGTATTCCGGCTGATCGACCACTATCCGAAGATCTTTCGCTTGAGACCCAAGCCGCAAAAAAGGCCCTTGCCGCGCTTGGCGAAGACCTGTCCATGGGTGTAGAAGAGGTTGCGCTGGGCGCATTGCGAGTTGCGTACAGTAAACTGGTTGAGGCTATTCGGACAATCACAGTGCAGAACGGTCATCGACCCTCCAAGTTTGCGATGGTTGCATTCGGCGGTGCGGGAGGTCTTTTTGCGACCGGGGTGGCCAGCGAGCTTGGTGTTTCGACAATTTACGTCCCTCGGGAGGCAGGGGTTGCATCCGCCAGTGGCCTTCTGACGGCTCCTCGTTACGTCCAGAGAAGTGTAAGTCCCATGGTTTCACTCAACGAAACCTCGGAGCCAATCCCCCGGATCCAGGAACTCTCTAACAAACGGCCCGATTGGAGTTCCGAAAGTGCGGATTTCGAGGCCGAATGCCGCTTTGAAGGACAGACCCATAGTTTAACGGTAGGGTTACAAGAAACCGATAACCAGCAGCAATTGTCGGATAAATTTAAAGACAAATACCGTGAAAAATTCGGGTATCTCCCTCACGTTGAAACGGTCAAACTCGTTCATCTCAATGCTAGCTGGCGCCAGGAGTTCACCTCGGAGTTGACCGGTGGCCGAGGTGGTTCAAGCGGTGAGGATTACGGTCATCAGACGGTTACAGTTCGGGATCGTTCGCTGAAGGCACCCGTTCTCAAACTTGAAAGCTTTTACGGTAAACAGGAGGGACCAGTAGTCTTGTCCGGTGAAACGACAACGTTGTTCGTTCCTCCTGGATGGCACGTCGCCGGCGGATCGGACCGTTTCCTGGCGGTCGAGAACCATGGATAAGATCGACCTGCAGGTCAGCCGTCATCGTCTGGAGGGCATAGCCGACGAGATGGGGGAAGTCCTACAGCGAACCGCCTTCAGTCCCAACATTAAGGAACGAAGGGACTTCTCCTGTGCCATTACCGACGCCGATGGTGAACTGATTGCCCAAGCGGCCCACATACCGGTTCATCTGGGTGCAATTCCGTCGACTATGCGAGCGTTTCTGGACGAGGTGAGGGTCGAAAACGATCGCGGATACCTTCTTAACGATCCCTACCAGGGGGGAACCCACCTTCCGGATCTGTCGTACATTGTCCCATGGGTCCGGAAGGACACAATAAGAGGGTTCGTGATCAACAGGGCTCACCATACTGACATTGGCGGAACCACGGCCGGATCCATGAGTGTTGAAACCCACATTGACGATGAGGGATTCCGGACGGGTCCTCGATCCATAAGCCATGCACACCAACTAAACACCGATGCCGTGACGGACTTACTTCAGGCAAGTCGAACCCCCGACCAGCGTATTACGGATCTGGAGGCTCAACTCACCGCCGCACGACGGAGTGTTGAACGGCTCAACGAATGGTTGGGAACGATTGATTCTACACCACGTTCAGTCTTTGAACGGTTAAAGTCCTACTCCTCACAGTTCATGCGGGAACGCCTGAAGGAACTGCCCGACGGGGAATTTTCCGGACAGGATTACATGGACGGTGACGGAATCAGTCAGTTAGACATCCCAATTTGTGTAACCATCGGGATTGACGGGAGTCATATGACCATTGACTACTCGGACACGGCCGATCAGGTTGACGGCAACATCAACTGTCCCCGTGCCGTAACCGTATCCGCGACGTTTTATGTACTGCGCTGTCTTCTCGGATCGGACATTCCCGTGAACCAGGGGGTTCTTGAGCCGGTGACGGTTGAAACACGCTCAGGAAGTCTCCTCGAGGTCGAGTATCCAGGGGCCGTTGCGGCCGGAAACGTGGAGACGTCTCAGCGGGTGGTTGACGTCCTGTTTCAGGCATTCACTGAGGCCGTTCCGGAGGAGATACCCGCCGGCTCACAGGGGACAATGAATAACGTCAGTTTCGGATTGGGAAAAGATCGAGACGTAGGCGGCATGAGTTACTACGAGACCCTCGGTGGTGGTGCGGGGGCCGGTCCCGAAAACGACGGGCTTTCCTGTCGACAGACACACATGACAAACACCCAGAATACCCCCATTGAGGAGTTTGAAAGTCGCTGGCCGCTGGTGGTTACAATTCTCCGTAGACGCAATGGATCCGGGGGCAGGGGTCACCACAACGGGGGCGACGGTCTTGTTAAGGCCTGGAAAGCACTGGAGCCCGTTTTAGTTAGCCTGCTCACGGAACGGAGACGTCGCGGGCCGTATGGGTTGCGAGCGGAGGATGGAAAAGCCGGTAATAATTTAATACTAACGGAGGCATCGGAGGACGAACTTGACGGTAAAACGGCCGTGGAGTTGAACGAAGGGGATACATTGCGAATTGAAACACCAGGCGGGGGTGGGTGGCACACCACCGAAGAATCGGACTGATACCGGTAAAATTGTTGTCTTTGACCATAAAATAGGTACTCTTAGAGCTCGAATTAGGAATAGTGGACACCTCTTCGGTGCCCTTTCAATAAGTGTGTTTAGGCACTGATTCTGGACTTTTTTCAGCTTACCTTTTCCAATATCCGCTTGATTCAGTTTTTACTCATTCATTTCATCTGGAGAGATCGCAATGTTTGACGAACCCTTAGACGAGGTTGATCCTGACGTAGCCGACGCGCTCAACAGCGAAGTTGAACGTCAGGAAGAAGGCATTGAGCTCATAGCGTCCGAGAACTTTGTTAGTCGAGCCGTCCTTGAAGCCGCCGGATCGGTGATGACCAACAAATACGCCGAAGGTTACCCCGAGCAGCGCTATTACGGTGGCTGTGAAAACATGGATACCGTAGAACAGCTTGCCATTGATAGGGCTTGCGAATTGTTCGGTTGCGACTACGCAAACGTGCAGCCTCACTCCGGTTCCGGTGCCAACATGGCTACCTACATGTCCCTGATTGAGCCGGGTGATACCATAATGAGCATGGATCTAACCAACGGAGGACACCTCTCCCACGGTGCCCCCGTGAACTTCAGCGGAGACCTTTACGACATCGCCCATTACAAGGTCAACGAAGAGACCGAAGTCCTGGAACCCGAGGATCTCCGGGAAACTGCCAACGAAGCCAACCCTGACATTGTGCTGGCCGGTTACAGTGCCTATCCCCGAGAAATCCCCTTCGACGTATTCGCCGAAATTGCCGATGAACACGACGCTTATTTTGTCGTGGACATCGCTCATATTGCCGGGCTGGTTGCAAAAGGCGAGCATCCTAATCCCTTCCCTCAGGCCGACGTGGTTACGACAACAACTCACAAGACGCTTCGAGGCGCCCGTGGCGGTATGATCATGACGAACGACGAGGAACTTGCCGAAACAATTGACAAAAAGATTTTCCCGGGGACACAGGGCGGTCCGCTTATGCACATAATCGCCGGCAAAGCCGTGGCGTTCAAAGAAGCCCTACAACCCGAGTTCAAGGACTATCAAGCTCAGATCAAGCGGAACGCAAAACGCCTTGGTGAAGCCCTGGACGAGCGCGGTTATCATATCGTTTCTGGGGGCACCGACACCCACCTGATACTGGTTAATCTCAAACCCAAGGGACTAACCGGTAAGGAAGCCGAGGAAGCCCTTGATGAAGTCAACATCACCACCAACAAGAACACTGTTCCGGGTGAAACGGAGTCTCCGTTTGTCACCAGCGGTGTTCGACTGGGCACTCCCGCAGTCACGACCCGAGGAATGGAGGAACCGGCGATGGAAGAGATCGCCGAATTGATTGATAGGGTACTGACAAACCTGGGATCCGAAACTGTCATTGACGAAGTGCGACAGGACGTTAAAGACTTCACGTCGGATTATCCACTGTACCCGTTTCTCAAGGAAAAAGGTCTGGCCGCTCACAATCTATAGGTTGGAACGGGGGTCAAACAGTCCTTGAGTTTCACCGCCGGATTGTACTGTGCCGAGAGTGATCGGCTCTACCCGGTTGAACCGGATCGTTATGTTTGTGAGGAATCCCTCCGTCCCTTAATTGCCGTTTACGACTATCAGGCACTGTCTGAAGCCGTTGATCCGGATCGATTCGAACAATCCTCCGAACGGTTGATGAGCCGCTTCGCACCGCTTTTACCCTTCCGGGATGCGGCGTCGCTGAATCACCTGGACCTGCCGGAAACCCCGGTGACGATGGTTCATCCTGAAAAAAACGAGCCACCCATATTTTGGAAGGACGAATCCGAGTTACCCACCGGTTCAACCTGGGCCCGCAGCACTGCAGTCCTCCAGGGTTTGATGCAGGAGTGGGAACGGTCCCGAGCACTGTTCACGAATCCAGGTCCAGCGGGGTGTTCCCTTGCCAGTTCACTTGATGACACGGAACAATTCGTATTGGTTGTCCCGGAGCAATTTCGCAAATACCTGGATACATTTCCGGAGGCCTTACCCCGGTTGGTTGTGACTGATAGTTCTCCTCGGCAGTTGAATGAGTACGTCGTCGGGGAACTGTCGCAGCAGCAGTGGTACTTTGCGGTTCCCGGATGGAATCCGCACCTCCTCGAGGGACTAAAAACCGTTGCTTTTGAACTTTTCCACCAGCTTGAATCGCAGTCCGGCACGGTGTACGTCTCCGGTCTTTCCGAATTGCCGGCCAGGGCACTGATCAAGGGATTCGTGGAACTCGAAAAACTGGGGTGGATTGACTCACGGCCCAGGGTCGTCCGGGTTCGGACAAAGGACCCTTCAAAATTAGCCGGGCGAATGAAGTCCAATGGTCGTCAAATCCCGGACATTTTCTTTGAGGAGGACGTTTTTTTCCCCGACGTGGGACCGGCCGTCGATGAAACCTTGCTGGTGGAATCCGAGGTCATTGAAACTGTAATTGAGTCCGTTCCCGACGACCATCCGGTACTGGAATCACCGACCGGTCTTCTGGGGATAGCCGGCTGTCAAACCGACGGGGACCCCCAAAAACCGCAGACCGTCCTCGACTGTGGTCTGGGCCCGATTGAACCGCATGGCACGGATGATCGACAGGCGCCGGTCAATGAAACGACTATGAATGATTTGACGGATACTCTGAATCAGCTTCAGGTAAAGCAGGGAGGATAAACAATGCCCGAGCAGGACGAGGCCAATCCCGCCGATGTCATTCAGGATCGCCGTTCCGAGGATTCCTAGCCTCACACTCCACCA
>JBDGPI010000088.1:14824-20775 GCA_042219765.1 Salsurabacterium abyssinicum (SeqCode) | reverse complement strand
CCTCTGAATCATCCGATCAGTCCCAGAACTCCCTCTTTTGGGATGCTATGGAAAAATTAGTTGAAACTAAGGATTCAGTGCGTTATCTTTGTGGTGATCGGTATTAAGTTCTTAATGTCATTCAGTCAGGGACAAGGCGGTTTGGGTTTTCGGAAGTTGCTCGACCTGCGGAAAACAGGCGATAGACTCTCCGCTGAAGAGGTATCCTTCCCCTGTCCCGAAGACCTTAATGGGGTCGTTATTTCTTAAAAACTAACTCGTACGTTAATCGGATAAGTGTTTTTGTATCGTTTTAAAATCATCCTGGGAGGACAGCGCGCATGGGCAACCACGCCATAAAGTCTCTTTCGATATCAAATCCTTTTTCGTTATCAAATCCTTTAATTCTCTTAGCGTTATTTGGATTCATCGCTTCCCTTGCTATCACACCAGTTCCCGCCGAAGCTGGCATAACGGACGATATCGCCAGTCTGATGCCAAAAGAAATATACAAACCGATGAAACCAAAACAGGCTCCGGAAATTTACGGTCCGACCCCTGTTAACGCGCAGCTCGGGAATCAGGGCCTTTCGGTACAGCTTCGAAAAAACGGGACCATTTCAACTTACAGCTGGCCGGATCAGTCCATGTACGATCAGGTCAAATTTCACACGTCCGATCGGGACACGGATCATATGGGGGCCGCTCCCAACTCAGGTCAATTTTTAGGCCTTCAACTTCGTAGAGGAGGATCGATTGTTGGTCCGACATTATTACGGTCGTGGCCGACCATCAAGCAGACTTACACAACGGCTTACGGACAATTAAACGACGTTGTCAAAACCACATACAAGAATCCAGACCTCGGACTGAAGGTCGTTGTGACGGACCTCGTTCCAATTAACAAAAATGTCACTGCTGGAATAAGCGGAGAAGCCGGAAGTTACGCCGACGAGGTTTCTCTGAGTGACAATGAAACCATCGACGGCGATGCAATGCTTCGGAAGGTTGATATCAGTTACCTTCCGGGAGGTTCCAGCATCGACAAAGTAAAACTCTTTACGTACTCGAATTTCAACCTCGTTAAAGGCAAACACCCAATGGTTCCAACGAACGACTGGGCAATTCCCTGGTCGAAGACCGAAGACGCTATCTATTTTCACAACGACTATTTCCGTGAGGCTTTCTGGGAAAATAACCCGGATCGTGACGCCCCCGACGCGCTCTTTCACATTGATCCCAAGAAGAATCTTGTCGCCACTATGGGATTCCGTGAAAAAGATCCGCATCCCGACGACGATCATCCGGATTTTGACGGTGACCTCGGCGGTAGTACCGTTTATGGCTACCAGGTCGGTGGCGACGGGTTCCCCTGTGGTGCCCCGACGATATCCTGTGGGGTCAACGTCCTGATGGACAAGCCGGGTGCCTGGGAAGATTTCATGGACGACGGTGATCTGAACAACTTCGACAATCATTGTCCAAACGGGGATTGCTGGACCCAGCAGAACTTCCGAACCAGTACGGGAATGCTCTCGGAAAAGCTCGATCCCTCCTTAAATCCGACAAAGACAGTCATTCTGGCAAATGCTCCTTACAGTGAATCGGACAGTGACCCAATCGGTCGGACACGGGAGGCCCGCCGGGTCCTTGCCGATGCCCGAGACCTGGATTTTAGCGCCGCCGCCAACGCAAAAAACGATTACTACCACCACCTCCTGGACGGCGCGCCTCTGCCTGACGTCAGTGGCAGTGATACCGAGATCAAGAAGCTTGCTCGCCGGTCCCTGATTACCCTGGTTCAGAATTACGACCCTTACGGCCAGGAACACGGGAACGGGGCCATCGTCGCCTCCATCGCCCGCCAGAGTCCCTACGCCGAGGATTGGCCCCGGGATGGATATTACTTCAACTACGTACTCGATCGTCAACTTGACTTGAATGAATGGGTCAAACAGCGAAATTACTGGTACGCCGAACTCCAGCAGAAACCCGGTGTTAACAAGATCAATTCTGGCATCATTCCGCCGGGTAACTGGGCGATGAATTACTACGGGGACGGTACCGTCGGTGGAATTATACCCTGGGAAATTGATGAGACCGGTTACATGGTTGAAGTGTTCTGGGACCATTACGACGTCAACCAGGATGAAACTTACCTGAAGAACGTCTATCCGAACATCAAGCGGTCGGCCGATTTCCTCGTTCAATTCGAGGACGAGGACAATCAGCTGCAGAAGAATGCCCACGAGGACGATCATTTCCACAAATCCCAGACCATGGTTGGTGCCCAGTCCACCTGGATGGGTCTGGAAGCCGCTCAGAAGGCGGCCGAGGAAATGTACCAAATTACCGGTAACCAGAAGTACAAGGACGACGCCAGGCGCTACCGTGACCGCCGTAAGGAGCTCGGCAAGGCTATCAACGCCGAACTCTGGAACGAGGACCGGGAAACCTGGGGCCTTGCACACTGGGGGATTCCGGAGATTGCCTGGCCGGTTGAGTTCCGCAGTTACGACAACACTCGGATGAGAAAACACCTCGAGACCAGCTGGCGCAACATCAAGCCGACGTTTGATGAACCCTCAACGACCACCCCTGACCGGCTCATTAACAGTCAGGGTGTGACAACGGGACTTTACGAAACAAAATTCCTTATTGCCCTGGCCAAAGCCGACATGAAACCCCAGAAGGTCAGGGATGGAATGAGCTGGATTGCCGAAAAGTGGGCCACTCCGGGAACCAACATCATGGGGGAGGTCTGGATGGTAAGGTTGTCTCCACCGTCTCTCAGCCCCATGCGTGGGAACAGGTTCTCTTCTACCTTGCGGCCATCAACACCTACCCGACCACACCGATTTCCAGTACACTTCCCGGTGGTCCCGGTGTTCCATGACGCTTTTGTTCCAGAGCGGACTTCTATCCGTTCCGGAGGGTCAAGTTCTCCTCAGTCGGCTGAACACCAGCCTTTTGGCTAACTGATTACCATGTCCCAGGCCTCAGACGAGCAATCCACCGAGTCCGGTTACATCTTCGTGGCATTTCTGCTTTTGATGTCCATGGTGGCCGCTACTGTCTCGATGTTTGCTCTGATGGCCCTCAACAATCAGCGGAGTGCCAACGCCTACCTCGACAGTGAAACGAGCTATCAGATGGCTCAGACCGGTCTGAACGTCTGGATGGGCAAAATACGCGAGGATTACGAGTGGAACCACTGGAACTCTGACCTCGACGATATGTCGAAATACAGCTGGTGTGAGGACATGAGTGGGTATTCGGCCGCCGTGGGCTTTGGCCCCAGTCGGCGGACGCGCAGCTGTGTCGGATCCGGGAGTGGAAGCTCCGATCCTCGTGAAACACTGCTTCATCATTGGGGATGGGGTCATCCAATTACCGACGCCGCCGACGAAGACGGGGATACAGTTCTCCTGGGGGAAAGAGTATTTTTGCCCTCCGGGAAGTTAAAGGCACAGCAAGGTGATTCCGGCTACTTCAGGATACTCCGGGTTGAAGCAGCCTCCGGTGAACTTCAACAGACCCCCGGTGGACTTGAAACCAGCTGTAAATCAACCTCCGGCCAGGGCGAACTTAATGTCAACACGGCCAGTCATAAATTTCTCCAGGAGGTTGCTTACGATACCAATCCCATCAGGACCTTAACCGAGGACATGGCCGACGCCATCATTGAGGAACGAAGTGGGAGTAGCAAATCCCTGGCGGATCCCGACGGCAATGGCGTCGTTGAACTCGACGAGGAAGTCTATGATTTGAGTAACGCCGATCCGTTCGACAGCAAGGGCGACGTCTGTGACTTCCTCGATAAGTTTTCGAAGTTCAACAAAAAAGACCACTGTAAACCGGCGGATGCTATCTTTCCCGGGAATATCCACGTCATAAGCCATGATGGGAAATTCTGTGCGGACATTCGGGGAGCCTCCATCGAAGTTCCCGAGCAATCCGACGGCATTAGTTTCAAGAACAACAATAAGTACACCGTGAAATCCCGCTACGACATTCGCGTAAAGGTTCAACGTCCCACCCAGAAAGAGGACACAAAGCCACTCCAGGTCCTAACCGTCCAGAAACTCTGACGGCCCTTACCCTACAAAATTAAATTTTCCCTTAGAATAAGTAAGCACCAGAACTTGATAAGTCCTAAGTACAATCCCGGGTGGGTGAGCGGTTGCTAATGCCCGAATCCTATCCAGCGGTGTCTCAATGCTCCCAATACACCTACGAAGGCGGTACGATGTTGAACGAAAACGAACGCGCGTTTACCATGATTGAATTAATAACGGTCCTGGCCATAGTAGGAGTTTTGGTTAGTTTCGGTTTCGTCAGGCTTTCGGGTTTTGCCGATCGGTGGAATCTCGATCGGACATCCGACCGGATATCAAGTACAATTCGAGCGGCGGGTAACTCCGCTTCCGGTGAAAATCGTCATGTCCGGATTACCGTTAACCTGGACAAAAACAAGATGCGTTACGAGATTTGTGTCAATCGAACTGATTGCGACGTCAGTGATGATACGGACTGGGAAACTCTCTCCGGCCTGGAACCGGTCGTCGCCGAAAAACCGACGCTCTTTTATCGTTTTGCGGAAAGGGGGGGCACGGTTTATGTCAGTGGAAGCCATCGATTCATTGTAACTCCTCAGGGCAAGGTCAGGTCGGGGTTCTACGCTATCCACCTGACAAACAAACCTATTCCGGACACCTCCGATCGCTGCAAGTTTCGCACCGTGGCGATCGTACCCAATACCATTCACCCCCGGCAGTACGATTACGGCCGTTATGCTCCCTTCGACGAAGCTCCCCCGGATTGTATTTAGAGAATGAATCCGGTCGACATACCCGCACAAATGAACAAATCCGAGGCTTTTACTCTGATTGAGGTTCTCGTTGCTCTCACTCTGCTCTCCGTGGCGGTCGTTCCCCTGACGACCTCCTACGTTGTTTCGTGGCGATCCAGCCAGGACGCCCATCGGCGCAGCCGAGCCGTGATGTTAAGCCAGTGGAAGATGGCGGAACTTCGGGCCGAGGACGGCTACGAGGTAACAAGCCAGAGTCGCAGTGAGTGTGAGTTGAAGCCCCCTTACGACGAAACCGGTTCGGACATGTTTGATTGCACAGTGGCCGTCGAATCGAGTGATGAATTCAATGATACCAAGCGGGTAACCGTAACCATCCTTTACGACTCACCGTTTGGTGGGGAATCGTCCGTCGATATCACAATGTCGTTCTCCTGTCATACCCCAAGGAGTTGTTGACCTTATGCCGGACAGCGATGAGCCGACAAGGAACGGTAAAGCAAGTAACCGGAGTGAATCAGGCATAACTCTTATTGAACTGATGGTCACTCTCGTGATATCGGGAATTCTGGCCGCGGCGATGGTCCAGATTATTCGCCAGACCTCCGAGGCGATGAAAACCAACCGAAAAATTAGTAACGTTCTTGATAACCTTCGATCGGCGAGTCAACTTATAACGAATAACATACGGACTGTTGGCCGTTCGGCGGATGATTCCGGGGCGGAGTACCGGCTTATCGGAGTCGATGGGGACGGAGACGAATTCGAGGATTCAGATACCGAGACTGAACGTGTTCTTTCGGGACCGAACAACGCCGATCACCTTCACCTGCACGCGGAATTTCCCCACGAGGCCAGCGGTGATACCAGGCTCTTTTGTATTTACCTGAACGATGGAACACACCGGTTCCTCGAGGATAGTGACGGTGACGGCAACAATGAATGGGGTGTTCTTAAAAGGGATACCTGGGTCGATCGGGATGATTATTTCTCCGATGGAGATGATTACAACGCCGTCAACATCAGCAAGGTCACTGGAGATACCCCCATTGGTTACAATATTGATTATCTTTCTTTCCGGTATTACGACGCGGACCACGGAGGGAGTGGCCAGTGGTTCAACGCATGGAACAGCCATGACACCTCTCTGACACAGATTGAG
>JBDGPI010000088.1:595-14814 GCA_042219765.1 Salsurabacterium abyssinicum (SeqCode) | reverse complement strand
CGACGAAGTGCCCGAGTACCCCGATGCCATTGAGGTCGCCCTGCGGGGTTACGACCCATCAGGGGGGATAACTCCCAGCTGGTATTTCGCCATCGTTGGGTTTAAGCGTCACGCATCATTGCCGGAACGAATCATGAAACTAAAGAGACTGGCCGTGCGGTTTGAAATTGGCGTTGATAGTAATCGTTCCGAGTTACTGGGGCCCGAAGAATTTCATTACGGAAAGCCTCCCTGAGGCGGAAACGCGATTGATCTACGAGCCTGGAGGGTTTTCTTGGGCCGAGTGATTGGACTGCACTTACATGAAGGCAATCTCTGAGACACGTTCAAGGGTAACCTCAATCGGTTTGAATGAATTATCGGACTAAGTGATTCGAATTTTTTAACAAAAAGTCTCCGTGTGACACCCCCACCTTCAAACGATTCACGGGAAATTCGCCTCCGGACAGTCTGATTTCCTTTGAGTCAAGGTTTTTCTCAGTTACATTGACTTGAAGAACTGATTGAAAAAACTATAACCGTAATAATTCCTCCAAGGGTCAATTGATAATAATTTCATACCTCCGGGAATCGATTATTCCACTCAGGGTATCGATTGATCGGAGTGAAATGTCGTTTGCATACATGATTTCTCGTCCGAAAGGAGACGGTGATCTAATTTGAGTGTTTCGGAGGTCCCGTCCTTTGAGAATCTCCGTCAGTTGAAGACGATGGCCCGTGACCAGGTCAGCAATGCCGCCTTCGATTACGTTGCCGGAGGGGCCGGCGACGAGCGAACCCTGGAGTCAAACCGACGTGCCTACGAAAACTGGGAACTTATTCACCGGGTTCTACGGGACGTATCGGACTGCGATGCCTCCACTGAGGTCCTCGGAACAGAGGTGGAATTTCCGGCGCTTGTGGCACCGACTGCGTTTCACTGCCTGATGCACGAGGACGGTGAAACGGCGACGGTGCAGGGGGCTCACCAGGCCGGCACGCTCTTTACCGCCAGTACCCTTGCTACCAAATCACTTGAGGACATTGCCGAGGCCTCGGAGGGCCCGCGCTGGTATCAGCTTTACATCTACCGTGACCGTTCACTTACGAAATCACTCGTGCAGAGAGCCGAGGAGGCGGGGTATTCGGCGCTTGTTCTTACGGTAGACTCCCCCGTTTGGGGCCGGCGTGAACGTGATATCAGAAATGGATTTTCATTACCCGACGATCTTGGACTGGCCAACTTCCGTGAACTTGAACAGGAGGATCTCCCCGACGCGGAATCAGGGGAGAATGGACTGGCCGAATACGTTTCACAGCAACTGGATCCTTCATTGACCTGGGATGACGTGCAGTGGCTCAACGAGTTGACCGAGCTACCGTTACTGATCAAGGGGGTCGTCGATCCCGGGGATGCCCGTGAGGCACTTCGACACGGCTGCGCCGGTGTGGTTGTCTCCAATCACGGTGGCCGACAGCTTGACGCGGGTATACCGACACTGGAGGCTCTGCCGGACGTGGTAGAAGCAGTCGGTGACGAGGGGGAAGTCTATCTCGACGGTGGCATCCGGAGAGGAACGGACGTATTGATTGCCCTGGCGCTGGGGGCCAGGGCGGTACTGGTTGGTCGACCAGTTCTCTGGAGTCTAGCCGTCGGCGGGACTTCCGGCGTCGACCGGGCCCTGACACTTCTAAAGGATGAAATAGAAAACGGCCTCGCACTCTGTGGTCTGAGGTCAGTCGATGACATTTCGGCCGACCGGGTCAGACGGACCCGCCAACAGCAAGGATGAACTCTACTCACTTATTTTCGTATCCGGGAGGATTTCACGATGAGTGACGATTTGATTCAGGCAGACCGTGACGAACATATTTTGACGATTACCCTAAACCGGCCCGACAAGAAAAATGCGCTTAAAATTTCGATGTATCAGCGCCTTCTGGAGTTAATGGACGACGCATCCGAGGACGATGGTATCCGGGTGGTTGTAATAAAAGGTGCCGGGGGAAACCTGACCAGCGGTAATGATCTGGCGGATTTCCAGGAAGTTATCGAGGAGGAGAACGAGGAGGCACTGGCAGCCTATCACTTCGTGAAAGAACTCGCACTGTTCGACAAACTGCTCGTGACTCAAGTTGAAGGTTACGCGGTGGGGGTCGGAGCGACGATGCTGCTGCACTCGGATTACGTGACGGCCGAGGAGGGGAGTCAGATCCGGTTCCCCTTCGTTGACCTGGGAGTGGTTCCCGAAGCCGGTTCCTCGCTTCTGCTGCCGATGATGTGTGGCTATCAGAAGGCTGCCGAAATTATCTTTACCGCCGATACAATCAGTCCCGAAAAGGCCTACGAGGTGGGTTTCGTCAACGAGGTGGTACCGCCGGGACAGCTCGAGCAGAGTACCGTTGAGATAAGCGAGCGTCTCGCCAAGAAACCCCCTGGTTCCGTCCAGGAAAGCAAGTCGCTTCTGAAGGAAAACTACCGGGAGGACTTAATTGAAACAATTGACCGTGAAATGGAATTGTTCCACGAACGTCTCTTTTCCGAGGAAGCAATGGAAGCCATCAGCGCCTTCATTGAGGACCGTGAGCCGGATTTCTCAGGGACTTGAAAACACGTGCTTTAACCTCTGAATTCTTTCTACTGGTATTGACCTAACTTGCCTGATGAGTCCAACAAGATGGTACAACGTTGGGGCTTTCGTTAGGTACATGAAACTCAACCTGATTCAACCAGTGCATGGACCGTTCAATCAAGATGAATTCCGTTGCCGTGAGTTTCCTAGTCTGTGGGAGGATGATCCGTTTTGAGTCAGACAGCACTTGTAACGGGTGGTGGCAGAGGAATTGGTCGAGCCGTGGTGAATCGCTTCTTTGAGGATAACTGGACCGTAATTGTTCATTACAATCAGTCCGAGGAGTCGGCTGTTGCCGCAAGCCAGGAGGGGGACGGCGAGGTATTTCAGGCCAACCTTCAAACGGAGGCCGGTATCGAGACACTGTCGTCCTTCATTGAGGAGACGTCCGTAAACGTCCTGGTTAACAACGCCGGTGTGGTTAACGGACTGGATCCTGAATCACTCACTCTAAAAGACTGGGAGCGAACCTTTCGCGTCAATGCCTCGGCTCCGGCCGTGCTCTGTCGAAGTGCTGCCGAAAGCATGGAACCGGGGGGACGAATCGTGAACGTAGGGTCAGTACGGGGACTAAGGCATTCATCACGACCGGGAATATCCGCTTATTGCGCAAGCAAGGCGGCCGTGGAAAATATGACCGCTTCCCTCTCACAGCACTACGCCCCGGAGATTAGAATTAACGCCGTGGCTCCCGGGTTTACTGACACCGATATGACGGCGGGGATTGACGAGGGTACCCGGCGTGAGATTGAGGGGAAAACCCCAATGGACCGGTTCGGCGAACCGGAGGAAATAGCGGAAGCTATCCGGTTTCTCTGTAGCTCACGCTGTGAGTTTCTGACCGGTGAGACCCTCGTGGTGGACGGAGGATATTCAATCAGAGGGTGAACGACAGGCCCCAGGTCTGCGGAAACTGTTAGGAAAAAGGGCCGGTAGTCGTCGTTTAGATTATAAGGTACATCACTGGTACCGGTTGAGACTGGTTTCTACTTCCATGCCCCCCGACCTTCGACCAGCCTCTTTTCACTGCTTTTTATGGCAAACACAAAGTCGACCTCACTGGCGGAATCTTCAACGGGATCGATTAAACACTGAAGGGAATCCTGCCAGCCCGCCTGATCCAGGTATTGAATTGTAAGGTGAGAAACCTCCGGGAAGTCCGGAAGTCCCGATTCTATAGAACCGTCGGTGTCCTGTAGCCACGTCAGTAGTGTCTCAACAAGGTACTCCGTGTAGCTAACGTTGTTAACGTGGCCGAGTTCATCCAGATCCCGAAATTGAACAGTAAAAGTCCTACTATAAGCACGGGAGGGAATTTCGGGGGAGTCAAATTGAATTCGGTTTGGTGAGGAATCCTGGTATCGAGGACCGAAATCACCAATCATGGCTTCCGGTATTCGATTGGGCTTGTGTGAATTACGATCAAGGTAAACCCACTCAGTGTAGCCCTCCGCGGCGAGGGTATTCGTTGATTCAACCCGGATTGTATAGCAACGCAGGGAACGAATTCGCTTGAAGTCCTCAACTTCAGTCTCCACAATGACGGATTCCTCCGGCCGCACGGGGTTTTCAACTGAAATCCTGTGCCTGCGAGCCATCCAGGCTGTGCCGTTGTTACGGTACCAGTTGGAGGTGTATCCCAGAGTATCGGAGTGTTCCGTGGCAGCCCGCTGAAACAGCCGAATGTATCCGGCAAGACTCAAGCGGCCAAAACCCCCGATATACTCCGGAGCAAGTCTATACTGAAAAGAGCGCATGAGGTGGTTTCTCCTTCTGATGATGTCGGATGATAGGTGAAAAAATAACTTAACCAAAGTAGCAGCATCCGTCATTGATTGGTTGATTCTACGTTTAGTAGCAAGACAGAATTTACGGACGATAATTCTTGTTTGGGGTCAGAAGCCGTATTATAGTTGAAATTAAGTGATTTCTAATATTGTTAGTGAGGAAAAAAGTAATGGGAAAAGAAGAACGCATGGGCCGTCGAACCGGACTTAAAGAACTCTGTGAGATTCAATTTAACACCCGGGATGGCGATCGCCGTCAGCACAAGGTTCAGAGTCTCAACCTCAGTTCAAATGCCATTGCGCTCAAGGTGGGATTGGACAATGACATTATAGATGATTACGGAGATCTCATCTCTGGTGTGGCTTTTTTAAATCATCCTGTCTGGTCGGATGATCCCGAGCAGAAAAACTGGCGGCGGGGATTCCTTTCCCTGGCACAGCGAATGAATTCCACTCACTGGAAATGGGTTTTCTTTTTTAACCGTAATTTCCCCTACCCAAAGAGGATTAATAACCCTTCCTCAGGGAGGTCGTTATGTCGAATCGTTCCTGGATTGATCGGCTTTTTCGAACTTGCCTGAAGCCTTTCGGGTTAACACCCGAGTCGGTGGCCAGACGTCTCGGCGTTATTCCCACAATAGCGGCGTCCGTCTTCGTACGACAGACGTCAAGACTTTACGACTACATCGGCACTCAGCCGGGGTTGGGGCACTTCTTAAACGTCGGTTGGTGGGAGAAGTCGGAGGACGACTGGCAACCCTCTTCGTCATTCTCCATGGAAAAACAGTGCCAGGCTCTCGTGCGACGGGTTGCCCGCAGGGCAGGGTTAGATCGGGAGACGCGTCTACTCGACGTCGGGTTCGGCTACGGTGAACAGGACCGAATTTTTCTTGATGAGTTTAACTGTGGTGACATAGTAGGAATAAATATAACGTCATCTCAGGTTGAGAAAGCGCGTGAACTGGTCGGTGCTTCAAGCAAGGCCGGTCGCTTTCATCCCCACGTTGGAAATGCCGTACGTTTACCCTACCCCTCCAATTCCTTCAATACCATAGTAGCCCTCGAAAGTCCCTTCCATTTCAATACAAGACAGCAGTTTTTTGACGAGGCGAAGCGAGTACTCGAACCGGGGGGGAGATTAGTTACAACGGATATTATCAACGCGAAACGCAAGACCGAGACGAGTGTTGGTGGTCAATTCCTGGAGGCGGCCCATAATACCTACTGGCAGGTCTGTGACGAGAACCACTGTACGGTCAATCAATACAATCAGCGGCTCAGGCAACGGGGTTTTCAGGACGTTCAGGTCGATGACGTGACCGAGCAAACGTTGATACCCGGAATCACTCGTTACATTCGATGGAGGGCCAGTCTCCAGTCGAGCTGGTTACAGTGGCTGATTGCTCCGGGAGTGACGGTTGGCCTTAACTTTTACCGGTCGGGCCACCTGCGGTACGTAATTGCATCGGCAAGCAATAAAGGCTGAACTGGAGAGCAAGTTAAATAAAAAAAGACCCCGTCCCTGAGGGGGACGGGGTCTGATTCGTTTAGCGGTTGACCGGGTTACGCTTCGACGAACTGTTCCTCCTCGGTGGATCCGTCCATAGCTGTCGTGGAGGATTCACCGCCGGAGATAACCATGTTAACTTCGTCGAAGTAACCGGCGCCGACCTCACGCTGGTGCTGAGTGGCCGTGTAACCTTCGTCTTCCTTGTCGAACTCCGCCTGCTGGAGTTCGCTGTAGGCGGCCATCTGTCGCTCGTTGTAGCCCTTGGCGAGGTCGAACATGCTGTAGTTGAGCGAGTGGAATCCGGCCAGCGTAACGAACTGGAACTTGTAGCCAAGTTCACCGAGTTCGTTCTGGTAGTCCCGGATTTCGTCGTCATCTAGGTGCTTCTTCCAGTTGAATGACGGCGAACAATTGTAGGCAAGAGGTTTACCGGGGTATTCCTCGTGAATGGCCTGGGCAAATTCCCGGGCTTCTCCGAGGTCCGGTTTGGAGGTCTCACACCAGAGCAGGTCGGCGTACGGAGCGTAGTTAAGACCTCTCTGGATTGCTTGTTCGAGACCCGTTTCGACTTCGTAAAATCCTTCCGAAGTGCGTTCGCCGGTCATGAATTCGTGATCGCGGGGATCGACGTCGTTGCGAAGGAGGTTGGCTGCATCGGCGTCAGTTCGAGCAATGAGAAGTGTCGAAACGCCGAGCACATCAGCCGCAAGTCGAGCGGCCGTCAGATTTTCAATGGCGTCCTGAGTCGGAAGCAGGACCTTGCCTCCCATGTGACCGCACTTTTTCTCGGCGGCAACTTGATCCTCGAAGTGGACGCCTGCGGCTCCGGCCTGAACAATGGCTTTCATCAGCTCGAAGACGTTGAGTGTTCCGCCGTGACCGGCTTCAGCGTCGGCAACGATAGGTGCAAACCAGTTCTTTTCGGCACCGCCTTCCGCATGCTCAATTTGATCGGCACGCTGGAGACAGTTGTTGATGCGTCGCACGAGGGCGGGCATGCTGTTGGACGGGTAGAGACTTTGATCGGGGTACATCTCACCGGCCACGTTGGCATCGGCGGCCGTCTGCCATCCACTGACGTAGATGGCTTCCAGTCCGGCCTTGACCTGCTGCATGGCCTGATTACCCGTGAGGGCTCCCAGGGCATTGACGTAATCCCGATCGTGTATCAGGTCCCAGAGTCGTTCCGCTCCCATCTTGGCAAGCGTGTGCTCGGGTTGAACAGAACCGCGAAGACGGACGACGTCCTCCGGTTCGAAATTGCGCTCAATTCCATCCCATCGGGGATCGCTATCCCATTCAGCCTGAAGTTCAGAAGCGTCCTTAGGTTCTTGGCTACTCTGTGTAATTGTTCTTCGCTCCTTCCGTGTGATGATTAATCAAGGTACTCGTAACCAGGTAACGTTAAGAATTCAATGAATTCGTCACTTGTAGCTAGTTCTCTGTAGAGGTCCTCGGCCAGATCGAATCGTCCCGTCTGGTAGAGCTCCTCACCGAGCTTCTCTCGAAGGTTCTCGTGTTCTTCTTCAAGAACCGTCTCGAAGAGATCCTCGTCGATGTCCCGACCGTCTTCGAGGGTGCCCTGTGGGTGATGGATCCAATGCCATACTTGTGTTCGGGAAATCTCGGCCGTGGCCGCGTCCTCCATGTTGTTGTAAATCGGGACACAACCGTTGCCGGCCAGCCAGGCTCCCATGTACTGGAGTCCGACGTGGACGTTCGTTCGGAGGCCTTCCTCGGTGATCGTACCGTCGGGTACGGCCAGAAGATCCTCTTGTGTGATCTCTAAGTCCTCGTGTTTTACGTCGTCGATCTGGTTGTCCTGGGGCATGTGCTCGTCAAAGACTTCCCGAGCGACCTCGACCAGATCCGGGTGAGCGACCCATGTACCGTCATGACCGTCCTTGACCTCACGTTCTTTGTCCTCCCGGACGGCGTTCATGTTCTCTTCGTTGAGTTCCGGGTTGTCCTTGACCGGTATCTGAGAGGCCATGCCACCCAGAGCGTGAATTCCGCGCTCGTGACAGGTCTGAACGACTCGCTTCGCGTAGGACCGCAGGAAGTGAACCGTCATCTGAAGCTGGTTTCGGTTAGGGATGAGGAATTCATTCTGGTTGCGGAACTTCTTGATGAAGCTGAACATGTAGTCCCAGCGTCCGCAGTTTAGACCCGCTGCGTGTTCCTTGAGTTCGTAGAGAATTTCGTGGGTCTGGAAAACGGCCGTTATCGTTTCAACTAACACCGTGGCCTTAATCGTACCTTGTTCAATACCGAGTTCGTCCTGGGCCATGACGAAGATGTCGTTCCAGAGACGGGCGCCCTCGTACTGTTCGAGTTTTGGAAGGTAGAAGTAGGGACCCGAACCTTGTTCGACGAGTTTCTCGGCGTTGTGAAAGAAGAACAGGCCGAAGTCGACGAAGGATCCGGGGACCGGTTCGCCGTCGACAATAATGTGCTTCTCGTCCAGGTGGAATCCACGCGGCCGAACTTTCAGAGAGGCAACCTCGTCGGACCCGATCGGGCCGTCGAGGCTGTACTCCTTGCCGCTGGACGTGAATTCAAGTTCGTTTCGAGTGGCCTGATAAAGGTTGAGCTGGCCCTGAAGAACGTTGTTCCAGGTGGGGGAATCCGAATCCTCGAAGTCGGTCATGTAAACTTCGGCGCCGGAGTTGAAGGCGTTCACAACCATGTTCCTCTGGCTGGAGGGACCGGTAATCTCAACCCGGCGATCCTGTAGTTCCTCCGGAACGGGGTCAACCGTCCAGTCACCTTCTCGGATGTCCTCGGTCTCCGGACGAAAATCCGGTTTTTCACCGTCGTCGAAACGCTTCTGTTGCTTTTTGCGTTCCTCGAGGATTTCGTTTCGGCGATCCCGGAACTGGCGTGTGATTTTCGCCACGAATTCCAGGGCTTCAGGGGTCAAAATATCCTCGAATTTCGAGTCAACCGACCCTTCAATTTCGACGTTTTCAGGCAGTTTAGTTGCTGTTCCCATAAAACACTTTTCCTCCCCATACAATTTTGGATGTTTCTTGGTTTTTAAAAGGAAAGACAAGTTCCGTGAAGATTAAGAGTCTGTCATAAAACCTGGTGGCTTAAAAGTACATTACATTACTTGAGGCAGTAATTCCACGGGACAATTAGTATAAAATGATTCCGCCAATTAGTGAAGTCCCAAACTTAACGTCAGGGTATTTCGAAGCTCGAAACCTCTTCCAATTCGGACGATTGTTCACTTTCGTCCTTGTTGACGTGATGGATGACGTGTTTGAGGTAACGACCGTCGAGAGTTTCGTAATAACTGATTTTTTTGGTGTCATCGGGATCGGTACCAAGGATTTTTTCGTCGAGTTTTTTGCCCTGGAAGGTTGTTTCTTCATTACCGTGTTCAATTGTATGAGTTTCCAAAGTGTTGTCTCCCGTTCTTGAAAGTTAGTGTTAGAGCGTGGGGGCTTCGTCAACTTGGTTCTGCGGTAACTCCGATTCTTCGACAATATCTTTAATGGTAATTTTATCGAGTAAACCGTCTATCTTGCCGGCAATAATCGATAAGACGGACTGGGTGGAACACTCCTCAATGATTTCACAATCCGAATGTTCAGGTTGTGTGCAGGGGGATAAAACCGTTGGGCC
Source organism: Salsurabacterium abyssinicum (SeqCode) (assembly GCA_042219765.1). Taxonomy (GTDB): domain Bacteria; phylum T1Sed10-126; class T1Sed10-126; order T1Sed10-126; family CAZEBV01; genus JBDGPI01. The sequence goes on along the minus strand of JBDGPI010000088.1, from coordinate 5,272 downwards.
TTCAAGGGATTTTATGATGTCCCCCAGGGAAATATCACCGGGAGACCGTTCGAGGTAATACCCCCCATGAGGTCCCTTCTTGCTTCCTATTATACCGGAGTCTTTGAGCTGGTTTAAAATCTGTATCAGGTAATCCTGATCGATGTACTTTTGCTGGGCCAGCTCACTTGCGTTCCAGTGGACCTGATCGGACTCCTCCGCCATCTTGGAGACAGTACGAATACCGTGTAGCGTTCTAACGGAAACGTGCATAATAAACACCCTATATATTCATTGTTCAAGAAAAATTCATCAATGACAAGAGATCCGAGTTTTTCCATTCTCAAACGTCCTTCGTAGAGCTGTCCTTCCGGGTGGGTATGCGGTAGACTATTTGGTTGGAATCCCAATCGTTTGAGTCCACCTTAGAATTTTTCATGAGGTTGAATCAACGTGAAGTCACCGGAATCCCGGGAGAGGTTTCTGGCGAAATGGGATACTTTCGTGGAGTCAAGATCACTACCCTATTTCGTGGATGACCATCAACTGATGATGCGTCAGGTCCTGGAGCGTTACCCCCCAGGTAAGTTGGGCGACCTATCCGACAGGGACCTGATGGATAGTGTTAACCTGGGTTCGGAATCCTCCAATACTCAATTAAGGCGGAGTTTTAAGTATTTTCTCGGGCACTTCGATCAGTTTCTCGAGCGAACGGATCTCGAACGTTAGGTGAACACTTATGTTCCGTAAAACGGTCTGGATTACTTTCCTCACCACACTGATGGTCTCGGTTATCTGTCTCCCTCTGACTCCGGCAGTTTCCGCCACAACTGTCGATACGTTTCCCCGCGTGAGCGTGATCTATCCTGATACGGTCCATGCCAGTGCTGCTGAAACCACGGTGGTTCCGGTGACACTCTCGGTTCACGAGGGTTGGCACGTGAATTCGAACGACCCCCTCCAGGATTACTTAATTCCCACGAAATTAAGCTTGAAGAATAAGGTCCTCACGCTCCGTGAAGTCAACTATCCCCCCGGAGAAAGGTATAATTTTTCGTTCAGCGGAACCGAAGTGGTGGTTTACAGTGGAACGGTTCAACTGCCGGCGACGATAGAAATACCGCCCCTGGCCTCTTTAAGAAAATCGGCCGGTAACGACACGGTTTCAACCCTGGATTTCCAGCTGGACTACCAGGCCTGCACGGACAAAAAGTGCTCCCCACCGGAGAGAGTTCATTTCTCATCCGGCCTTGAAATTCAGTCGGACTCCGGTCGGATTAAGAAGGCCTCAGGAGGTGGAACCGGGTCCGTTTATTCGTTGAGTGGCTCGGATACTCTCGCCTCCGGTGTCGGTCGGACCAACAGGGTTAAGGCCGCCTTTGAGGATTACGGGCTCCTGCTGGGCCTTGGTTTTGTGTTCTTCCTTGGCCTGATGTTGAACCTGACCCCCTGTGTTTACCCGATGATACCGATAACGATCGGATACTTTGGCAGTAAAGATAGTGACTCTTACGGTCAGCGTATTGCTGATGCGTTCATGTTCGTGTTTGGCATGGCTCTTATCTACACCTTTTTCGGGACGCTGGCCGGCATGACACGAAACGTTCTCGGTCAGGCCCTGCAGCAGCCGGTTGTGTTAATCTCACTGGCCGGAGTAATGGTTCTTCTTGCGGCTTCCAATTTTGGTCTCTACGAGATAAGAGTCCCTTCCTCCGTCAGACGGGGGTCCGAAAAACTAAGTCAGGGCCTCGGCACAATTGGTATGGGCATGACCATGGGGGTTGCGGCCGCCCCCTGTCTGGCACCGGCTACAGTCACGTTGCTGGCTTACATCAGTCAGCAGCACGACGCCTACATGGGCGGGTTACTCTTTTTTGTGCTGTCGCTGGGACTCGGACTTCCGTATTTGTTGCTGGCTGTATTTGCCAGCGGCCTGTCGGACTTACCGGTTTCGGGAAACTGGTTGGAGTGGATTAACCAGGTCATCGGGTTCGCAATATTGGGTGCGGCCGTTTACTTTGTCTGGCCCCTGATTTCCCTGAAAGTATTTGGATACCTTCTGATCTTGCTGACACTGGCCGCCGCAATTGTTCTGGGTGTTTCTCACCCACCCGAGAACCGTATGCTCTATTTCGCACGGGGTTTAGCGTTAGCCCTGGTAGCTGTATTTTTCATTTCCACGATGAGTAGTTCGTTCCTGGTGGCCTACGAGGGGATTGATTGGATACCGGCCGAGAAGTTGGTTGAGTTGGAACCGAATCTTGTTCAGGGTCCCACCATGGTCTACGTAAGCGCCGAATGGTGTGCTCCCTGCAAGGAGATGAAGATCAAGACCTTCCAGAACAACGCCCTCCGGCGTGAACTGGAGCCGGTGACCCCGGTGAAAGTAGATCTTACGGAGGCTCCCGATAGTAAGATCGGCAATTGGATGGACAAACATTCTATACAGGGGGTTCCGACCATTCTTTTCCTGACGTCCGACGGGCGCGAGGTACGGTCGCTCAGGACGGTTGGGTTTGTTGGTCCCGCCACCCTGCTTAATAAGGTGAGGGTTTTCAAGCGACGGGTCGGCATCTGAGACCGGATTCTTATTTTTTAATGAAATAGTGGAATAAATCGCCTTCCAGATAACTTCTAATACATGAACGAAATCAAGACAAATCCAACAACAGGAAGGTAATACCTCATGGATTTCGAACAATTTACCAACAAGGCCAAGGAAGCACTACAGATGGCTCAACAACTGGCCGAGGAATATTCTCATAGTGAACTGAAGCCGTCCCATCTGCTGGCGGCGGTCGTAACACAGGACGATGGTGCAGTAAGTTCGATTCTAGAAAAGATGGGAGTACCCGCTCGCAAGGTCCGGGAGGATGTTATAAAACACCTGGACAGTGAACCATCGGTAAGTGGAGAGGCGGCCGATGAAATTTACATGTCCAGGGACCTGAAAAATGTTCTGAGTGACGCCGAAGTTGAAGCGGACGAAATGGGCGACGAGTACGTTAGTACCGAACATTTCCTGCTGAGTCTGGTCGACGACGATGGCTCCAAAGCAGGAAGCCTACTTAGTAACTATGATCTTACCAGGGAAGGTGTTTTAGACGCTATGGATGATGTTCGTGGCTCACAGAACGTGATGGATCCGGAAGCCGAGGAGAAGTACGAAATCCTCGAGAAATACGGTCGAAATCTGACGGAAGAAGCCGAGGACGGTAACCTTGATCCGGTCATTGGCCGGGAGGAGGAAATTCGCCGGCTTACTCAGATCCTAAGCCGCCGTACGAAGAACAATCCTATTTTGATTGGGGAACCCGGTGTCGGTAAGACGGCCATTGTCGAAGGGTTGGCCCGTCGGATTGTCGAGGGCGATGCCCCGAAATCGCTGGAGAACAAAAAAATCATTGAATTAAACATTGGCTCAATGGTTGCCGGAGCCAAATATCGGGGTGAGTTCGAGGATCGGCTAAAGGCTTTTATCAAAGAAGTTAAGGAGTCCGACGGTGAAATCATTCTCTTCATTGACGAAGTGCATACCGTGGTTGGAGCTGGAGGAGCGGAAGGATCCGTTGATGCCTCAAACATGCTCAAGCCGGCGCTTGCCCGTGGGGAACTACGTGCTATCGGTGCAACAACACTTGATGAATTTCGGGAAAACATCGAACAGGACGCCGCTCTTGAACGCCGCTTCCAGCAACTCATGATCGAGGAACCCTCGGTTGAGGATACGGTTTCAATTCTGAGGGGACTCCAGGAACGCTACGAAGCACACCACGGTGTAAAGATCACCGACTCGGCGCTGGTTGAGGCTGCAAAACTGTCCGATCGATACATCGGTGACCGTTTTCTACCCGACAAGGCCATCGACCTGATAGACGAGGCGGCCTCGTCGCTACGAATCGAAATGGACAGCAAACCGGCTGAGATCGACAAGATCGAGCGTGAAATCATGCAGCTGGAGATGGAGAAGCAGGCCCTCCAGAAGGAGGATGGGTCCGACGCCCAGGAGCGACTGAAGGATATAGAAGAGGAACTGGCAAACCTGCAGGAAAAGAACGACGAACTCAAGAGCAAGTGGCAGACGGAGAAGGAAATTCTTGATCGCATCGGTGATTACCAGGAGGAAATCGAAGAAGCCCGAATCCGGATGGAACAGGCTCAGCGTGAGGGAAACCTCGATAAGGCCAGTGAAATTCAGTACGGTGAAATTCCCGACCTCCAGGAGAAACTGCGGGCGGCCAACGAGGAACTGGATTCCCTGCAGGACGGTCAGCGGATGTTGAAGGAGGAAGTCACCGACAACGACGTGGCCGAAGTTGTCTCACGCTGGACGGGTATTCCCGTGGATCGTCTCCTTCAGAGCGAACGCGAGAAACTGGTTCACATGGAGGACAAACTTCGTGAACGTGTAGTCGCTCAGGACGAGGCAATAGAGGAAGTATCCGACGCAGTCCGGCGTGCCCGCTCCGGTCTTCACGATCCGAACAAACCCATTGGGTCCTTTATTTTCATGGGCCCGACCGGGGTCGGTAAAACCGAACTTGCCAAGACACTGGCGGAGTTTCTCTTTGACGACGAGGATAAGCTGATTCGAGTCGACATGTCCGAATTCATGGAAAAACATTCTGTCTCCCGCTTCATGGGAGCACCTCCGGGCTACGTGGGCTACGAGGAAGGCGGGTACCTTACGGAACAGGT
>JBDGPI010000088.1:0-560 GCA_042219765.1 Salsurabacterium abyssinicum (SeqCode) | reverse complement strand
CGAGATTGAGAAAGCTCACCGGGACGTTCTGAATGCTATGCTCCAAATCATGGACGACGGTCGGATGACGGATGGTCAGGGACGTACGGTTGACTTTCGTAATACTGTGTTGATCATGACGTCCAACGTCGGTAGCAAGGACATTCAGAAAGCCTTTGAGGAGAACCCGGAGATGGACGAGGACAGCCCGGAGTTCTCCGAACTACGAGACACCGTTATGGAAAAACTTCGGGGACAGTTCCGCCCGGAATTTCTGAATCGTCTCGACGAAACAATAATTTTCCACAGCCTGTCCAAGGACGACATCAAGGAGATTGTCGACATTCAGCTCGACCAGTTACTGGAACGTTTCGAGGAACAGAAACTGGACCTGCAGTTGACCGAGGGAGCAAAGGCACTGCTGGCCGAAGAAGGGTACGATCCCGTGTACGGTGCACGTCCGTTACAGCGAGTTATTCAGGACCGGGTCGTGGATGAGCTGGCTATGGACGTCCTTCAGGGCGATGTTGGAGAAGGGGACACGATACAAGTCGACGTGGATGACTCCGGTGACAACCTCA
>JBDGPI010000087.1:7358-10133 GCA_042219765.1 Salsurabacterium abyssinicum (SeqCode) | reverse complement strand
TCGTTAACGGTACCACACGGGTATCGGAGGTCGCCGCACGCTTCATCCTGGACTCCATGCCCGGTAAGCAAATGGCCATCGACGCCGACCTGAACGCCGGTTTGATTGACCAGCGTGAGGCCCAGCAGCGCCGCCGGGAGTTACGGGAGGAGGCCGACTTTTACGGTGCTATGGACGGAGCAAGTAAATTCGTCCAGGGCAGTGTAATGGCCGGGATTCTCATACTGTTCGTCAATAGCCTGGGGGGCTGGGCCATTGGCGTGTTCATGGAGGGACTTGCACCGCTTCAGGCCCTCCGGACCTACGTGATTCTTACGGCTGGGGATGGACTGGCCGCACAGATACCGGTGCTGATGATTGGTACGGCCACCGGACTTATTGTCACTCAGGCGTCGGACGAGGGGGATCTGGGGACGAACCTTGCCTCTCAGTTAACCCGTTATCCGAAGGCCCTCTACCTGACGGGCGGTACCCTGATCTCGCTTGCAGTGTTTACCCCGCTGCCATTTATCTCTATGACGATTGTTGGTTTGGGATTAATTTCTCTCGGGTACGCGATAGCGCGCATGCGAGAGGTTGCTGAGGAAGAACGTCGCATTGCCGAGGAGGAAGAGGCCGAAGCCGAGGAGGAAGAGGAGGAACCCGAGGACGTATCGCAAGCTCTGAGGGTTGATCCCATGGAGCTTGAGACTGGATACGCCCTGATTCCGCTGGTTGACCCGGACCAGGGCGGGGACCTGCTTGAACGCATAACAGTAATACGTCGGCGCATGGCCCTTGATATGGGGTTAATCGTTCCACCAATCAGGATACGGGATAACATGCAATTAGATCCGAACAGCTACAAGATCAACATCCGAAATGCCGAAGTTGCCGAGGGAGAGGTTTATCCGGAGCAATTTCTGGCGATGAACCCGGGGGATGTAACGGAGGAACTCGAGGGTGAACAGACCATCGAGCCCGCCTTCGGTCTGCCTGCCACCTGGATTACTGAGGACCAGCGCGAGAAGGCCGAACGGGCCGGTTACACCGTCGTCGATCCCTCGTCAGTCATTGCGACACACCTGACGGAGGTTATCAAGGACCATGCTTCCGATATCCTCGGCCGGGAGCAGGTCCAGACCATGATTGAGCGACTTGAGGATGATTATCCGGCACTGGTCGATGACGTCTACGAGGATACGGTGACACCGGGAATGCTTCAGAAAGTGCTGGAGCTGTTACTTGAAGAGAAAGTGTCCGTGCGCAATCTGGTCACCATTGTTGAAACAATGGCGGATCGAATGACCCAGGGGGTACAGGATGCCGAATTACTCGCGGAGTACTGCAGAATGGCTCTTGGACGAGAAATCACACAGGATCACGTAACGGACGAGGGCACGCTTCACGCAATTACACTTGATCCGCAGCTTGAACAGGAATTACAGGAAATGTCGGAGGCCCAGGAGGGCCTTCAGTTAACACCCGACCAGACACAGCAACTGCTGGATGATTTACAGGAACAGTACGAGGCCCAGCAGGAGGCCGGGCTGGAGCCGGTCTTACTAACAGCACCCGAAATTCGCCGTCAAATTTACGAACTCGTGCGTCAGCAGTTCGATGATCTGCCGGTTCTATCCTATCAGGAGGTAACCGATGATACTGAAATTGAAGTTGTTGCGGTTGTTGGACAGTAATATTCACGGGGAAAGCTTGAAACAGTGTTTCGATCGGACCCAATGGAGGGGTGAAGTAAATGAAACGTAAGACCTACAAAGGTGACACCATGAAACAGGCCCGTCTGAAAGTGAAACGGGACCTGGGAAATGACGCGAAGATTCTGGAAACACGAAAAGTACGGGAGGGCGGGATTTTTGGTTTCTTCTCGGAAACCAAAGTTGAGGTGGATGCCTGTCGCTCCCCCGAGCGGAACGGTCAGAAATCAGAAAGGAGTAATCCGTCCGGCCGACAGTCCACGCGAAGACGGGGGACCAGCAAAACCAACGGTAGGAAAACATCCGGTGGGACGGCTGGCCGATCAAACGGGGCCGCCGCTTCAAATCAGGACAATGGATCGGCGAATTTTGAACGGTCCGTGAACGAACCGGTTGAGCCAAAAGTGTCTCCCCGTGAACAAGCAACGCAACTGATCAAGGAACAGGAACGGGGGGGTTCCAATGGCGAAAGTACCTACAATCGCCCGGCCCCCGACCTGAATCGGGATTCGGAGTCCGTGTCCACCGAAACCAACGGGACGGAGAACTCCCGCTCGGAGGAGGACTCCATCTCCGAGGAAAAAATCCGACAGGTCCTTGAAAACACCGATCGGCTCTCGGAAAAAATTGATCAGCTGGCTGAGTCCGTTCAGGGAACCGACGAGCAGAAGGACGCCTCCCCCGGCGAGAATTACCCCGGTGAGCTCTCGTCACTGTTTCAGGAACTGCTCGACGCCGGTGTGCAACGAGAATACGCCCGGGATCTTATTGGCCGGGCCCAGCGGACCCTCGAAGCGGACAAGCTGGACCAGCGATCGCCGGTCGAAGACGAGTTAAAGTCACTGGTCGAAGATGACCTCACCGTGGCGGATCCCCTCCGGACGGACCGGGACGAGACGTTGTTGATTCCTTTTGTTGGCCCGACCGGAGTTGGTAAAACCACGACGATGGCCAAGCTCGCCGCTCACTTCTCGGTGGAGGAAAGCCAATCCGTTAGCTTCATCACCTTTGACACTTACCGCCTGGCGGCCGTGGAGCAGCTTCGGTGTTACGCCGACATACTGCAGGTTCCCATTGAAGC
>JBDGPI010000087.1:0-7348 GCA_042219765.1 Salsurabacterium abyssinicum (SeqCode) | reverse complement strand
GGGGAACCGCGTCGAGGAGAGGATGCCGGCGTTGGCCATGCTCGTGAGCGCGAGGATGGCGACGGTCGCGATGGCGGCGAGCAACCCACCGTTCGTCGAGTCCGGGTCCACGCGGTCGACGCCGAGGACGTCGACGCGGCCATCGAGGAACTGGCCGATCAGGACGTGGAGATCATCTTCGTGGACACGGCCGGCCGAAGTCAGTTCGACCATCAGAAGATCAATGAACTTCAGGATATGCTTGACGAAACCCGTGAGATCATAACCCATCTTGTCATTGACGCCACGTCGCGGACCGAGGACCTCGATTCCATCTTCGAGGGTTTCGACGCGATAGGGTACGACAGACTCGTCGTTACAAAGCTCGACGAGACCAGGCGTCACGGAACGATCTACAACATCAGTCGACGAACCGATAAACCCATTGCCTACTGTACGGATGGCCAGGATGTTCCCGACGATTTACGGATGATGGACCCCGATGAGCTTTCGGATCTACTGTTGTCGGACGTTAATACCCTTACCGCGGTTGGTGAATCCGGTCAATAACCAACTGAAACGATCACACGGGAAAGGATCGGTAATATGAGCGATCAAGCACAAAAATTACGGAGTATGATGGGCAGTGCCGTCGAAGCAAACGACGAGCGACAGTCACCGCCGACACCATCGAGTCGAGCTGAAGTTATAGCCGTCACCAGTGGAAAAGGTGGTGTCGGGAAAAGTAACCTGGCAGTGAACCTCGGGATTACTCTATCCCAGAAGGGCTACGAAGTAGCCGTTGCCGACATGGACCTCGGCCTGGCGAACGTCAATGTTATAACCGACAAGTCTCCGGAATACACCCTTCACGACGTACTCCGGGGCCGGCGTAGCGTGAATGACATCCTGGAAAAAGGCCCGGGGGACATTTCCATCCTTGCCGGGGCGTCCGGCGAGGAGGATCTGGCCAACTTATCCGAACGCGAGTGCCAGGAATTTATTAAAACACTTTCGGAACTCGACCGGATGGTCGACGTGCTGATCGTCGACACGGCCGCCGGTATGTCCAGCCGGGTTATGCAGTTTGTCTGTGCCGCGGACCGGACTATTCTGGTAACCACACCGGAACCGACGGCAATAACGGACGCGTACGCCGTCATAAAGTCCGGCATCAGTTACGACAACAGTCCGGATTTCAACCTCGTGATTAACCGGGCGGAGTCCATCATGGAAGGCAAGAAAGTGGCCGAAAAGATGAAACGGGTGGGGGAGGACTTCCTCGACGCACCGCTTCGGATACTCGGTTACATGACTGAGGACGAATCGGTCATGCGGGCTGTTCGAAAACGCAGGCCGTTTGTTCTGGAGTATCCTCAGTCACGGGTGACCCAGTGTGTTGATCATATCGAGAGCCGGCTTATGGAGGACGCCGAATTACAGGACAGTCATGGGGTGGAAGGTTTCTTTTCGAGGATTGTTAACTGGCTGGGCTAAAGGCCATTCTGAAGGATAAGTAGCTAAATGAGTTGTGGCTGCCCAATAAGACCGTATAAAATTTAAGTCGGTGCTTTTTTGATATTTTGCGGCACGTCGGGTTGCTGGTTTTATCATGTGGACGATTGCCTTTTTTATCGGGGTAGTCCTGGCTGGACTTGTCTTTCTGGTAGGTTACGGTCAGGTTTTGCTCTACAATCTTATTCTGCGCAGCCTGCTGGTGATGTTCGGTAGTGCTTTGACGATTGTGGCCGCCCGCAAAGCAACGGCGGTTTTTATCAAACCGCCGACCACGGACGTCGAGAAACCACCTGAACTGGGAGAGGTCGATATAGAGGGCCCCTCGGGTGAGACTGCCGAGACGAGTGAGCAAACTCAAGAAACCGAGTCAGTTGACGATGTGGAACCGGACGGGCCAATCGAAACCGATGAAGCAACCTCCGAGATCGACGACGACGCGGATATTGGTAAATTGGCTGATATGGTTTCCGAAACGATGAAGGAAGAAGAATAATACATTTAATATTGTGTCGGTTATCCGGATCCCGTTCGGGAGAGCCCTTCCGAGGTTCCGGGTCGACACGATTTGGGACTGGAGGCTTCTAAATGTCGGAGGCAGACGTAAAACGCTTGTCCGAGGTTGAGGACGTCGACGAGGAACAGGCCGAAAAAGCCCTGGATCTCGGTGACGGAAACTTCGATCAGGCCCGCCACTTGCTACGACAGGCGCCGGCCGCCCTGAAGTTTCGGTTTACCAGTCAGGAAGACGACGTCTACGGTCTCGGGCTCGTGGTATTAGGGGTTTCGCCTCCCGGTCTTGAGGAACTTGCGTCCGTTGTGGGCAACGATCGTAGCCTCGGGACGGTCACGTTGAGCCAGGACGTCGTTGAATTGAAAAAAGAGATTGCACAGCGCTCCAACCAGGCCTCGACCATGGCGGCTCTTGGGCGACGTCTCGAAGAACAGCTAACACAGTCACTGTCACCGCCGCCGGAGGAGTGGGTCTCGTACATCAAGGCTCGAAACGAAACCGATCTTCAGCGGAAACTCGAGGATCTGGTCATGAACATCCTTGACCAGCAGGAACTGGTTCTCTCGGCGGAACTTGAGGTCGGTGTGATTGACTACGACGAGGACGAAACGTCCACGGGCACTGAGAGTGATTCGGATGATCACACAGTGTCTTCCCGGTCTCACCCTGATCGAGTTGAACTTCTCTGTGACGTCAAGGTCAGTCCCGTCAAAGGAAAGTCCGTTCAGAACCTTCAGCCAGGTGAAGCCATTTTCGTGGACCTTAAGGAAGGCCAGGATGAACATCGGCCGGTTATAGAAGTCATCGAACGGCTCCGTGACGAACAGTCCGGTTTAATCCCAACCAAAGTTGATTCCATTCGCCGGACCGAATCCGGCAAGGTTGAGATAAACGTCCAGTTTGGAGAAAATGTTTTCGGTAAGACGATTGCCGGGGAGGACATGAATATTCTTACCCCTGAGGCTTTCGGGACGGGATCGGATCGCTTGTCTCAACTCTACGATCTTCTTCCCTGGATACTCTTCGGGGTAGGACTGCTGGCGCTGGGCATCGTTATTCTCTACGCGCTGTTTATGATCCCCTGAATGTTATCTTTGCAACACGTAGGTTCATTTCTGGTTGACGACAGGTGATAACCCCTTGGTAGAAAAACTCGAAAACGAACAGGAGTACTGGGAACGGTTTAAAGAAGAGGACGACATGGACGCGCGCAATGACCTAATCGTTCAGTACGCTCCCCTCGTGAAGCACGTGGTCGGAAAAATGAATCAACGAATGCCACCGAACGTCGAGTACGAGGATTTGAATGGCTACGGCATGCTGGGTCTGATCGACGCAATCGAGAAGTTCGATCATACCCGTGGCATAAAATTTAAGACGTACGCGATCCCACGCATACGTGGTTCGATTCTGGACGAACTAAGAGCCCGGGATTGGATTCCCAGGTCCGTTCGCCGAAAGGCCCGTCGCGTGGACGAGGCCATTGAAGCGCTCGAAAACCGGCTCGGCCGGGAACCGGAGGAAGAAGAAATCGCCGAGTACATGGGAATGACGGTTGAGGAATTTCGGGACCAACTTTCGGAGGTCAGTGGCACCTCTCTGCTCTCCCTCGACGAGATGTGGGAGGTTGACGATAGTAACGAACGGGTTCCACTCAAGGAGGCGATCGGGACCGACGAGGAGGACCAACCCGGTAGTATCATTGACCGTGAGGAGATAAAACAAATCTTAAAAGAAGCTATTGAGGAACTGCCCGAAAAAGAACAGAAGGTCATCGTACTCTATTACTACGAGGACATGACCCTGCGTGAGATCAGTGAAATCTTTGATCTTACGGAATCCAGGGTGTCTCAAATACACAGTAAAGCCACGTCAATGTTGCGGAGTAAATTATCGGAATTTGAAGAAGCATGTGCTGATGCCTTATCTTAATAGGTGAGACACTACTACGATTAAGCTGGAGATGACGACTTGTGGCCTTTCAACCAATAGATATTCAGGTAAACGTAATGCAGTCGTCAAACGTCTCCAGCATTGTTGCGCACGAACAGGACGCACCGCAGCGGGCACAGTCCGATCAGCTCGACAAGTGGATCGAGGAACGTCACGAGGAGGAAAATACATCCGAGGAAGCTGGTGAGGAACCCGAAAACGAGACGGTCGACGAGGATCAGGGAAGCAATAACTCCTTCCTGTCCTCGGAGGAGGAACAGTCCGAATCGCCCGAGGATGACGGCAATGACTTGAACTCGGAGGCGTCTCCTTCCGAACCCGATAAAGGGACCTACATGGACTTAAAAACCTAGTCTTAATTTACTATCAGGGAGACAACGAGTTGGCCTGGTTAGCGTTTTTTCTGTCCCTGCTGTCTATCCTCATCGTTGGAGTACTCTACTGGCGGATCCGAAAAAAACAGGAAGCCTCCGTCGAGAATTTCTCCAATCAGATCAGTGGGTTGCTGTCCGAATTTAACTCCGTCACCTCGTCCAAGGTAGAATTGCTCGACGACCGTACCGATGAGCTTCGCAGGGTCGTTGACATGGCCGAAATGAAAATCGATCAGCTTCAGGACCTTATCGAACGGGTTGATGCAATTCGTGAGACCCTGGCGGTAGCGGAGCAATCCGACGAGGCCGGCAACGAGGACCGTCTCCTGCGTGAAAAAGTAGTAGAACTCTCCCGGGACGGTTTGAGCGTGACGGAAATTGCCGAAAAAACCGATCTATCCCCCGGGGAGATATCGGTCATACTGAAAGTTAACGAAAAGGCCAGCTTGCAGGAGTAATTTCCAGTAGGACCCTTAACTTTCCCGCTGATCCTGGGATCAGGTTCGCAGACGTGATAATTCCTCACGAAACCTAGTCACAGTACAGATTCCTTTCCTTCAATGATGGAGTGTCTCTACTATGAGGAGTATGACCGGTTTTGGACGTGCCCGAGTTTCCCGTGATGGCCGATTCGTGGCACTGGAAATATCCACTGTTAACAACCGCCACCTCGATGTCAACTTTTCCCTGAAAGCCGACCTCGAACTCGAGCAGAAAGTGATTGATAAGGTAAAGGATCGCATAGAACGCGGGAACGTGGACGTTCGAGTTGAGAGTAACGTTCTGAATGAAACTGAGGAGACCCTGGACGTCAACAATAATCTGGTGGAAAAATACCTCGATATTGCATCGGAACTGCGACTATCGTCCGACACCCTCTCCGGGGACGTAAACGTTGTCGACCTGCTGTCGTTACCCGGGGTTCTTTCCTTACACCAGAAACCGACCGTGGAAGAGGAAGCCGAATCCATGTTGCTCGAAGCCCTTGAACGGGCCCTGGACGACGTCATCGAAATGAGGGAACGGGAGGGGGACGAACTGGCAGCTGATCTGGGCGATCGAATTGATACCATTGACGACAAGCTGAAATCAATCGACGATCGGTTTCCCGAAGCCCTCGAGCAGTATCGGGAACGGCTTCGGGAGAAATTTGACGAAGTTCTTGAACTGAATGAGTCGGACCTGAACCAGGAACTGGAAAACGAAATCACCAAATACGCCGACAAGTGTGATATCAGCGAGGAAATTGTCCGAGTTGAAAGCCACATTAACCAGTTTCGCGACTACCTTGGCCAGGACCAACCGGTCGGCAAAAACCTTGAATTCCTCCTTCAGGAAATTCAACGGGAGACCAATACCATCGGTGCTAAGGGAAATGACGCGGAAATCAGTCAGCTGGCCGTGGAAATGAAAACGGAACTCGAAAAATGCCGTGAACAGATAAACAATGTCGAATAAAGTAAGGATCGTTGGATGATAGTCCTGTTCCAGCAAGTAGATTGCCTTCGCCGCCATTCTCTGTGATGATTAGCCTTAAATAAGAGCTGTTACTGTTCGACCGAAACGAACATCGACCCGGAAGGATAGCCAATGTCGACTGAGAGTGCGAACAGCTTTGACGAATCCAAAATAGAACTGCTGGATAACTGGGAGGAACCTCCATTACTGATGGTCGTCTCCGCTCCCTCCGGGGCCGGCAAATCCACTATTTGTCGCCGGATCCTTCAAAACGCAACGACCCAGGGGGACTGTAATAGGGGGCTTGAGTTCTCCATCTCCACAACAACCCGTAGCCCCCGCTACGACGAGGTGGATGGTCAGGATTATCATTTCGTCGACAGGGATACCTTTGACGAGATGGTCGAGGACGACGCCTTCCTCGAGTGGGCTCAGGTACACGACGAGTACTACGGGACCTCCAAAAAATCCGTCGAGAACGCCCTCGATAACGGGGACGACATCCTGCTTGAAATTGATGTTCAGGGGGCCAAACAGGTTAAGGCCTGTTCCTACAACACGGTCCTTATTTTTGTGGCGCCCCCCAGTCTCGAGGAACTCGAACGGAGGCTCCGGGACCGGGACACGGAGACCGAGGAACAAATCAAGAAACGCTTGAGCGACGCCAGGAAGGAATTCCAGGAAATCGAGCACTACGATTACGTCGTCATTAACGACCGAATCAATCGAGCCGTTTCAAAAATTGAGAGTATTCGTTTGGCCGAAAAGTGTAAATCCACCCATCAGGCGACCATTTCCGGACAGTCCCTTCCCCGGAGTTAAGTTTTCCTTTTGACGTCCCTCACCATGGCCGACCTCCGGATGATACTCAGATGAGTACCCTCTCCGCGGAATTACCCCTGGTCAACCGGCGTATTCTTCTTGCGGTGACCGGAAGTGTTGCCGCCTGTAAATGCGATCGAATCATCCGGGAACTCGAGGATATGGGGGCCACCGTACAGGTCCTGCTTACCGACAATGGTGCCCGTTTTTTTTCCCCGGAAACGGCCGGTGCACTGACCTCCGAACCGGTTCTTCAGAATCAGTTTGACTCGACGGAACCCGGGGAAATGGCGCATATCACGGCCAAACAGCGGACGGATTGTATTCTTGTCGCGCCCGCCACCGCGAACCGGCTGCTTCAGATCCCCTCCCCGCAGGCCTCCGATACCCTTGGCACAGTCCTTCAGGCATTCTCCGGTCCGGTTCTGTACGCGCCCGCAATGAATCCCGATATGTGGGACGATCCCACTGTCCAGTCGATCTGCTCCGAACACTCGAGTGAGATTGTTACTCCCGAGGCCGGGACCATGGCCTGTGGAGAGACGGGGCCGGGACGGCTTCCCGATCCTGCACAGATAGTGGAATTTGTCGTGGACTACCTCTGGCCCGAGCCTCTTAAAGGAAAATCGGTTGCCGTAAGTTCGGGACCGACCAGGGAGCCCTGGGACCAGGTTCGGTTTCTGAGTAACCGATCCAGTGGCAAAATGGGTGAAGCAGTGGCAAAAATGGGGGC
>JBDGPI010000086.1:265-5854 GCA_042219765.1 Salsurabacterium abyssinicum (SeqCode) | reverse complement strand
CCGGATTACTTTTAAAAAGCAAACTCAGCGTTAGCGAGAAAAACACTAAGAGTGTCGTCACGACACCGGAGTGAGCCCGAGTTTTTGAACCACCCCGAGTTGTGAAATTTGTCCGATTGATTTGCTATTCTCTCCTCGATTATTCTTCATTATCAGGAGAGGATTATGATGAGTGATTCGTCCAAAGGCAAGCGATACAGTCCCAAGTTCAAGTTTCAGGTGGTTTTAGAGGTCATCGAGTCGGACCGATCGGTGCCGGATGTGGCCCGATCCTATGACGTTCACCCCAACACCGTCTATAACTGGAAGGAGACGTTCCTGGAGAACGGCTCGGAGGTGTTTGGTGGGGACGAACAGATGAAAGAGTACGAAGACAAGATCGACGAGTTGGAACATCTTCTCGGCAAAAAGGAAGTTGAGCTGGCGTTAGCGAAGAATTTTTTGAACGAACACTGACGGTCGACGAGAAGGTCGAACTGGTTGCCAATCACCGTGACGACCATGGCCATAACCGGTGCTGTGAGGTTGTTGGGTTGCCCAAAAGTACCTGGCATTATCGCCAGAACGGTGATGGTTCCAGGGATGATTCGCAGCGGGGATTGAAGGTCAAAGTCGAGCAGATCATCGAGGACGAACCGGGTTATGGCTATCGTCGTATTCGTGAGGAACTTTTGGAGGAACACGATTGGAGAGTGAATCACAAACGTCTCAAAAAGCTGTTGAGGCGGTGGGATTTGGCGATCAAGCGTGAGGTGAACAAGCCGTCCCGAAGCGAGATTGACCAAATTCTGGACGAGGCCAGCGGCCAATTGAACAAAGTCCAGGGGCGATCCTTCGGGCCTCTTGAGGTGCTTTCGGGAGACTTCACGGAGATTCACTACGCCAATGGATCCCGGAAGGCCTGGCTGATGGCGATGATGGATCCAAAGACACGTCTGGTTGCCGGCTGGGCCGTTGGAACCTCGCGGAATCGACGATTAGCCCGGGCCTGTTTCAAACAGGTTCAGACGACCTATAACCGGCTGGACGTGTCGTTGTCCGGAACGATCGTGCACCAGGACCAGGATGCGGTTTATACAAGCTACGATTGGCTGCGTCGAGTGTTGATTGAAGCGGGATGTGAAATCAGTTTTTCGGAACGAGGAGCGAAAGGCAACCCGTGGGTGGAATCGCTCTGGAGTCGGTTCAAACAGGAGAATGAATCGCTGTTGGTTACGGCTGAATCCCTGGATGAACTTCGGGAGGTGATTGATCGGCAGTTTCGGGATTACAATCAGAATCGACGACATTCAGGATTGAATTATCAGAGTCCAATTGTTCAATTGAAATCGGAGGGAATAGCACCGGCCGATTTCACAACTTCACCGGTTCGTTAGCAGTTCAAATTTACGGGCTCATACCCCCATCATCTCCTTCTACAGGTGTAAGTCGTTGGTGAACTTTAGCTCAGTGTGTGAACGATGTTATACCGTTGAAAGGGTATTTCACATTATCCAAACCGAATCACTTCTCAGCGAAGCTTGTGACTTCGAATCGATTCACCAGCCCCTGGTTCCTGTTGATTTGATTGGAGCTTCTCGCCGTTTTACTAAGCCCCAATCAAACGGAAGGAAGGGAAATGGGTTCAGGAGGAACCGTTGACGAAGAACTTCTCGAAAAGTTCTTCGGCCAGTTCCTTGCCCTCATCGGTCAGTTCGACCGCGTTCGAGGATTGCTTGGGATTTGAGATGTAACCTTTCTCGTGGAGCCGATCCTCGATATCCCAGTCGAACCCTTTCCAGACCCGGTTTTCATCGTGCAAGGTTGTGTACATTAAGGCAAGGGCCGTGCGGTCGACTTTCTGCTTATCAATGGCCACGACGATCACCTCCTCGTGATGGAATCAGGAACCTGTTCTATGGAATAATGGATCCAAGAGACCTAAAGAGCGAGCGATTGTCACCTCTGCGCGAATCCATTCCGGAATTGGACAATAGCTGTATTCTCCCGTGTAGGGGAGAACCCCGGACAGACCGGTATCAGAGCTGATTCAGTCGTTCAGTAGTCGCTTCAGTACATCTCCGTAACTATCGCCAGGATCCTTCAGCTCATCGAGTTGATCCTTGACTTCGGAGGGAATGGAGATCCGCTCCGAACTATTTTTTTGCTGACGGAGGTAGGTCAAACATCGCCTCCAACCATCCTCGGTTACGTAGGATTCGAGGTACTGTTTTAAGCCTTCGGCACCACCGGCTCTCGGAATTTTCTGTTCCTCCAGATTTTCCTCGTGAAACGCGTCATTGAAGACGGTGAATTCACGATCCTGACGCTTTGACTCAAAATAATCATAAATCTGACCGTATTTCTCATCGACGGTTGACAATCTCATAATTCCTGCCCCTTCTTTAATCGTTATAATAACGATAAAGCTTGATCCTCAGAATGTCAAACTTTGCATTACCATTTAAATCATCGAGTCTAATCAATTTACTTGATTCGAGTCTACGGCATTTCTTAAGTTGCTCCGGTCTTCAGCCTTACGCGCGTGCCCACATTAATTTAGCTCAATGTGGTTGATTCCCGGAAAATCCTGTGCAGAATCTTGAAATCTCGTCTTTCCTGGCGTCCGATCCTCGAAAAACCTAAGCAGTCGAGAATAAAATGGTTCCAGTTCATTTATTGCACGAAATTCTCAAGTGCTTCTCTATTTAAGTCATTATTAATTCGAGTTGGCTCACGAGAGACCAGGATTAAAAAGCAACAGGGACGTGAGTTCTCCTCAGGTGGGATGTCTCGATTCAACCACTCTTCCGACGGTTCAACTTAATTTTCCTCAGCAACGGATTCCTCAAATTAAAATTTGACATACCGTTTTTGACCTCTTATAAATTAATGCAATCAGGGTCGAGATAAATTATTCGACAATTCGTAATTCTTCTCTCCGTTCTTTTTATTTCCTATTACTTTTTCAAATCGTAACGTCGAGTCGGTGGGATTATTTTTCGCCGGTCTTGGATCTGTGTGTATTGTGTGAAACCAGTGCGATTTAATTTTTTATAGGAGGTTAGGGTATGTTTAACAAGCGTTCACTTGGTTCTTTGTTGATTTTTGTTTTTGTTTTGACTCTTGCCGTTCAGGCTTTTCCAGGTAAAGCTCTGGCTTGGATTAAGCACGGTGGCATTTCACATCACTTTGGTGCGAAAACTGGCATCCAGGATATGAATAACGACTGGCAAGGCAAGCTCTTCCATCAGGCAAGCTGGGCCGACAATGACAGCAAGGCCGACCGATGGTGGGGCGACTGGGCCTGGGGAAAATATCACGAGTACAACGAGGATATTCAGAAGAATCGTGAGCAGTGGGAGAAGGATCTCTGTAACATGCTTGACTTCGCCGGTTCGGATTGTGACCACTTCTACAACGCAAAGGGTAATTCCGGTGATGGTGAAGCCGACAAAAACGCCCGGGAATTTGTCTTAAAGGCTCAGAATTACAAAGAGTCCGGTTCCCCGGATCTTGCCATGCGTTCACTTGCACGTGGCTTCCACTACATTCAGGACCTTTCACAGCCTTACCACGCTCAGTACAACCTGAATACCGGTCGGAACACGGGCCGACACAACTACAACTCGGTTAGTTGTGGCAAGTGGCTGAAGCACGACCACAAGGAATACGCTTCCTGGCACGTCGATAACTTCACGGATGGTTACTTCTCCTTCGCCTGGCACGTAAAACAGGGTGTTGAAGATGCCGCGGAGTGGGAAGAAAGTGAATACGATTACATCCAGAACTGGTGGGATGTTGATAATGCCGTCCGTGATATGGCCGATAAAGCCAACGCCAGAGCCCCGTCAGTTGATTGCTGGCAGGATTCCGAGGCCGATCAAACGACGGACAAGATGATGGAAGAGACCGGCGCTTACATGTACCGAATCGGTAAGGTGGTCTTTCCCAACGAGATTAACTGGAGTTACTAAGCCAGTTCGTTGCGGTCCTTTTTCGGAAGTTTGACCAGGCCTGATTGATGAATAAAAGTTGGGTCTCGAGCCGGAAGTGTGTGTCTTCCTGACTGGAAGGCAGATGCTTCCGGCTTTTTCTTTTACCCTTTAAACGTTCTTCTCGTTCAGACTATGTCCTACCATTTATACCTAAGCCATTCACCTGTCTCGATTCATTGCATACATCAGGGTGCTGAAAGGGGAACCGGCTGAGTTGAGTATCACACGAAAGATTTTTATTTCAGTGATTGTTACCGTCCTTGTTTTAGGGGCGGGTTATTATTTAAGCCAACCGAATCAAGGCTCTCGCTCATCCACTCAGAAATCCTCTGAGTTTCAAACTCCCGAAGGTTTCGCTCAGCGCTGGGATATCTCTCCTTTTTCCAATGTTACAGAGGACGATACTTCAACGGGCCTTCCCTCTGACGTCACGCAAAACGATCTCAGTGATACCCGCTTTAAGTTAACCGGGCAAGTCTCCTTTCCGCAAAACGTCGAAGGGGAAACAGTAACCGTGAAAGTAGAAATAAAACACCTGAATTTGCCGAGGGAAAAATTACTTGGGTTGCGTCGAAATTTATACAAATTAGACACCTCAGGGGACGACTCGCAGCGAGCGGCTCTCTATGGGCTAAGGAAAGCTATCGGCGGACGGTCCTTCACGGATTTACCGACGGAAATACGTACCGTACAAACTGATCGATCCGGTCAATTCTCTCTCAGTGACGTTCCTGTTGGGGTTTACTCCGCAAAAATTGTCAGCCCGACCCGTTGGTCCGGTTCGACGGATCGCCTGACGGTTCTAATTCCCGGTCTCCAGACCCGGATGACCCTCGACGCGCTCCGAACCCCGACAGTAACCGGTCGAGTCACCACACCGGAAGGCGAACCTATAAAGAACGTAACGGTTTACGAAGCCGGGGATGGCCTCTCCACAAAGACCAACTCCTCCGGGAAGTATACTCTTCGGGGGCTTGATGTGGGCCAGGAGGAATCGCTGACTATTGGTAAAAAAGGCTTCATGAAGCGAGAGTTAACGATCGAACCACTCGAAAACGGAGAAGTGCGTAACCGGGATATTACTCTTCGTAGTGGAGTCGATGTGACAGTAAAGGTTCGTTACCCGGACGGTCAGCCCGTTCGTAAGGGTATGGTTACTTTCGTAAGAGCAGATACGGCCACGAGAACGGAGGATGGTTACCTGGGTCTGCGTGACAACAAAGGAACTCATTTTCAACACAATCTGAAAGAACCACTGAACGAGCAAGGAATTGCTACATTCACTTCCCGTCATCCCGGCCGTGTCCGGGTATCGTATTCCCCCGTTAGGGGTGCAAATAAGGGAACCATGAAGTTGGTTTCGGCGATGGGTGGCATGAAAACTTTAAATATTTCATCCGGTAAGGCCAACGAGGTCACTTTACAAGCGTACCGAGGTGAGAAATTCGACCTTCGGATTGTCAACAGACAAACGGGGGAGGAGCTAACTGATTGGCAACTTATAACCATGAAAACTTTCGATAAAGCCGGAAACCCGGTTAAAGGTTTCTACCGGCATGAGAGTAACGACATTACTGGCCTAATTCGGGATAACGTTGAACGCATGAAAGCT
>JBDGPI010000086.1:0-235 GCA_042219765.1 Salsurabacterium abyssinicum (SeqCode) | reverse complement strand
CAGTGATCCCATTAAACTTGAGAGATTTGATCCGGTTACCCGTGTTTTCTCCCGAACTGACCTACCCGAACTGACCGTTCGAATCAGCCCGAGCACTCTCGAGAAAGTGCCGACTGAAACGGAGGCTGTTCGCGAAAGAGAATCTCAGACTACCGGAGGAGTAACATTCAAACTGAACGATCCTTTTAACACTGTCACGGGGGACTGGCCCGAAGACGCTGAGGGACGAATTTAT
>JBDGPI010000085.1:19906-25596 GCA_042219765.1 Salsurabacterium abyssinicum (SeqCode) | reverse complement strand
CAATCGGTCAGGACGACTGTATCTTGACAGGGTGCGCTCTTTCATCAATGTGAACCGAACTCTGTCAGAGCACAATTTAAGATAACTCTACCAAAGTGTATTATAGGGAACTTCGGATTATTGCTACCGTTACCTTATAAACGGATTCTCCAACAAAAACCCCCGGACCAATTTTTAGAATCCTGTTTTAAACTTTGCTGCTGGTTGAGTTGCATAATTATTGGATTGTTTCTGGGGACCCGGTGGTGAGTATGCCGGAAATTGGTCTCTTGATGATTGTAACCCCTCGGCCGTCAACGACCTGGGAGCTTGAACGAAACAGAATTCCGCCGTGTAGCGGGATCATGTTTTTGAAGCGTGGTCGCGAGACAGAAGCCATTCAGGATGTTCTAACCTTACGGATCGCGCAAAAAAATACGGAAAAATTTAGTTGGCATTTCGGATGAAGTGAGCTATTCTTGGCGGAACAGTACTCGGCAAGGCTTCGTTTGACTTCCCTGCAGCCCCGTTGGGATGATTGTCGGTGTTTGATCGGAACGATGGGGCTCCTTCAACCCTGGACGATGTTCTCTCCTCGCCCATTTTATCCGGTGTCCTGTCTTCGATTTCCGATGCCGTCTACGTGACTGATCCAGTGGACGGAACCATTCTTTTCGCTAATGAATCCGCCCTTGACCAGACCGGATATTCCCGATCGGAGCTGCTTCAAACCGCCTACCTTGACGTTGAATCATTAAAGGGATTGACCTCCTGGCAGGAGGTGCTTGAGCAGATTGGGGACAGTGATTTCTCCAATCCAGTCGAGTTTGAGGGGGATCGTAAATGTGCGGACTCCTTCCGTCGAGGGGTCGAGGTCAGCGGATTTTCGGCGTCCTCGGAGCCTGGGGAGCTGGTGGTATTTGTCTCTACACTCCGGGATGATTCCGTCTGGATCGATCGGAGTAATGGCATCCTGGGGATGTACGAGGAAGCTTTCAACTCGCAGTTTGAGTTCAAGGGAATCCTTGCGCCCTCCGGGAAGATTATTGAATTTAACCGAAAAGCCCGGAAATTTGTTGCCATGACCTCCGAGGAGCTTCGGGGGCGCAGTTTTCTTGAGCTCTTTGTGTGGGAGCAAGCCGGAACAACTGAAGAGGTAATAAACAAGGCTTTAAGTCATGCCCGTTCGGGAGAAATGTTCCGGGAAACACTCGATGCGGTCGACCACGAAGGGAACACTCGCAAAGTCGATTTTGCGTTATCGCCAGTTTTTGACGATCAGGGATCAGTCAAGTATCTGCTGGTGGAAGGCCGAGATATTTCCACGCTGGTCCAGACAGAACGCGAACTACGGGTCAAACAACACCGGCTTCAGGATATTTCCGAAAATATTAATGAAGTTATCTGGATGTTTACTGCCGACTGGAGCGAACTTTTGTTCATCAACGAACAGCAATACGAATCCCTCTGGGGCGGGGACGTTTCGGAGTTGAAGGGGGATCCGACGAGCTTTCTTAATCAGGTTCATCCGGAGGATCGTGAAGAAATCGTCACGGCCATGGAGGACGTTGGTGAGGGCCAGGACCGAGAAATTGAGATAAGGGTGGATGAGGCGAATAATTACGAAACCTGGGTTTCGGTTAGTGGTTATTACCTGGAAGCTTCGGATACCGATCAGCAGCCACGGGTTATGGGGACGGTTCAGGACATAACGGAACGAGTCAGTGCCTACAGGCAATTACAGGAACGGGAGGAACTATTTCGTGAAATGGCCGAAACAATCAACGAGGTCTTCTGGGTCACCGACCCCCAAAAAGAGGAAATGATCTACGTCAGTCCGGCTTTTAGGGACATCTGGGGATACGACGTGCAGGATCTCTACGACAACGAGAGCCTCTGGTTCGAAGTAATTCACCCCGAGGATCGCCCCGAAATTGTTAACAAGCTTCCCGAAGCCCAGATTCAAGGAGAGTACGACGAGGAGTACCGGATCAAAACTGCGGATGGGGAGACACGCTGGATTCACGACAAGGCGTTTCCGGTAAAAAACGAGGACGGGACCGTCGTTCGAGTTCTTGGTATCGCCGAGGATATAACTGAACGAGTTGAAAACGAGCGGGAAGTTCGTAAGAAAGAAAAGCTTGCCTCGATTGGTGAAATGGCCGCTGGCGTTATGCATGAAATCAACAATCCCAATGGGTTCATACAGGGTAACGTAGAGTTTCTCCGGAAGACCTGGGAAAAAATAGAATCGCACCTTGATGAAATCCCTCTCGATCAAGACACCCTGGATTACTGGAAAAGCGAGTTTCCGGACGTACTGGATAGTATTTACGGTGGGACCAAGCGAATTGAGACGATTGTGAATAACGTTAAACGGTTTGCGAGGGAGTCTCAGGAATCCCCCGAGGCCAGCACAACGCTGGAGAACGCCTGTGGGACGCTGGATCGACTCCTTCAAGAACGACAAACGCAGTTTCCGTCGGTTCAAATTGAAGAATACGTTTGTGATGTACCGGATTCCCTGAACGTTTCGCTCGGGGATGAGGATTTCGAAACAATTGTTTCGAATCTAATGGACAACGCGTTCCATGCGGTTGAAGACGTCGACACCCCGACGATTTCACTGGGACTACAGCTGCGTGACGAAAACTTGCGGTTCTGGATTGAGGACAACGGAGAAGGGATAGCGGACGAAGACCTGTCGCAGGTGACCGATCCCTTCTTTTCGACCAAATCCAAGGCAAAGGGAACCGGACTTGGCCTCTCAATTACTGCGACCATTCTGGAGCGAGTCGGTGGGAAACTAAACATTGATTCCGAACTGGGTACCGGCACACGGATCGGCGTACGAATACCTCTTAGCAATTAAGTCCATGGGGTGAGGTTGGGCAAGAGGTCTTTCTCTTCCAACAGGAGGGCTAATGTCGTCTAAGACCGTTACTTTGTCGGATTTTGGATGATCAGGACACTATATGCTAAATGTTGATTAAAGGACTGCGGTCTGACGGATTCGATGTGTGGAATATCACATGGTCGATGTGAACTATGGAAGGTACTATAAATTGTGGAATCTTGATCTTTGAAAGTTCGACAACTCGGAGGCTCTCATCATGACGAACGACAAGACCGCGGTTTCGCTCCCCCTTCCGGCATTGAACCCGTCGGATGTTCTTGCCGAACCGGTAACGGTAAATGGTTACACGCTTTATCCGAAGCAATGGGAGTTATCACAGGAAGAAATTGAAACTCTCCAGGATTGGGGGCAAGAATCCGTGAAAGTCTACGCTGATCCAACCGTAAATGGAATAAACATGATGAGTTCTCCCTCCCCCCGTAAATCCTCAGCGAGTTGATCGTCCCTGCTTTTTTGAAACCGTCCGGTACGCTTTCATTATGATCTCCGATGGATCTGGATCGAGTCCGAGGATTCTTTAACCAAAGCAAAGAAGCCTGCCCTGGATTTCCTCGGAATCCTAAGCCCTGAATAATTGCAAGAGTCAGAATTATGGCCCTCCTTTCTACGCCATTCAGTCCGAAAAGTTTATTTTCCAGAACAGTCTAAGCCGTTCGAATCCTGGTTCGGTGTTCTCCGGCGAATCAGACAGGGACAAACAGATTTCATTTTTAAATAAAGTGAGACAATCGGAATTGATCCGGATCCCTGTCCTGGAAAGCCTTTAGGAATTTCTTGCATGAGTCTCGTGTAGGGTGGCAATGGATTTTACCGACGGCCTGCGTGGGGCCAGTGAAATGCTGAACTCATCAGTGAAATTCAAGTCCGCCTCTATTGTAGAAGTTCACTGCGGGGCAAAAGGACGTTGGAGAATTGTATTCGTTGGCTCGATTGAGGAAATTTGAAAGGAGTCGCCGGATTGTCTCGGACGGGAGCCGTCAGTTCGGGTTGACCCGTTCCGTGTCCACGGGATCCTGGCCATGGTCCGACTCCTGAGTTGTTAAAAGTTGCTGCAAAGTATGTTCCAGGGTGGGATCTTCGTCGATGCGATCAACGTCCCCGTCGAGGACCCTATCAATATGATTGCTTGCTCGTTCCAGAGCTGACCGGGTCGACTCCAGTAAGTCGGTCTGCGCTATGAGTATTTTGTCCGGATCAATAACGTCCGCCGTGCCGGAGTCGAGAAGAGCCCGTCGGATTTTTGGTGTGACGCCCGACAGTATTAACGTTTTTCCTCGGGTGCGCAGCTCCCTGGCAATGTCCTGTAAAACGAGGACGGATGAGCTGTCAATATTTAGGGCATTTTTCATTCTCAGTATGATAACTCTGAGTTCCTCGGACTGGCTGAGAAGGTTGTTAACCCGGCTCCTTAGTCGCTCTGCTGCTCCAAAAAACACCTCTCCGTTGACGTCCAGCAAAGCAATTTTTTCGTGGCGGCGCTGCTCGGGTTCGGTAATGTGTTCCAGGTTACCGGATTCATTCATGCGGTATTCCCGGAGGTCGAGGTTCGAGGATTGCTTGAGGTAAAGCAGAAGGGTAACTGCTACGCCAACGTAAATTGCAGTGTCGAGTTTGAGTATTAAGACACTTACGAAGGTGACCAGGAATGCAATTCGGTCCAGTAAGGTAATCGTTAACACGGTTTTGATTTCCGAGAAGTCAAAAATATCCGCAACAACAACAATAATGAGTCCGGCGAGGACCGGTATTGGGAGATAGTAGGCGTAGGGGGCAGCAACGAGAACGATCAATCCGATGAAAATTCCACAGAAGAGACTCGAAAATCGAGTTTTGGCGCCAAGGTTGTTGTTGAGGAAGGATCTGGTGAAGGACGCAGAGACCGGGTATCCCTGAAGAAAACCAGTGAAAAAGTTCGCAATTCCCTGTGCGAAGAGTTCCTGGTTTTCGTTAATGTCCGACTGGTTTTCCTGGGCGAGACTTTTAGCAATGGAGACTGTTTGAACACTACCGAGAATAGTTAGTGCCAGGGCGCCGCCGAAGAGTCCCACGACGTGGTCCAAACCTAAAACCGGTAACGTTAGATCCGGTAATCCCCGGGGGATGGATCCAACAATATCCAGGCCGTGTTCACCAAAATGATACCAGGCCGAGAGGAAACCACCGACGATGATTGTTAGAATACCGGAGGGAAGTGACTCGTGTATCCAGCGCAGCAGCAGTATGAGTGCAATTGCTCCGAATCCAAGCGCCAGACGGGGATAGGGAACCGAGCCTCTGTCCCAGAGTACTATTCCAGCATCGTAGGCTCGTTCAATGAAGTAAGGGGATTTACCCCCGGCGGCATCTAATAGGTAAATAATTTGATCGCCGATGATAACCAGGCCACCGCCAACGATGAAACCTCGAATCACTGAGTGTGAAACAAACGACGCCAGATCACCGGCCCCCACAAGGGAAATGGCAATTTGTATAACTCCAACCATGATCGTCAGCACGATTACGGCCTGAACCGGTTCCAGGCCCTTGTAAGCCACGAGCACGCTGCCCACGACAAGTGAAACTTTCGCCGTGGGGCCGGTGATAATTATCTCGGAGCTTGCAAATATACCTCCAACAAAGACACCGACCAGGGCGGCGTAAAGACCGTAAATGGGATTCATTTCAGCAAGCAGCGCGTAGGCCATACACTGGGGCACTGCCAGCAGGGCTACCGTCAGACCCGCCTGGGCATCCTGACTGAGCGTTTCCGCGGAATAATCCTCTAGAGTGCTCATGATGGGCAAATTGGGACAGT
>JBDGPI010000085.1:19459-19896 GCA_042219765.1 Salsurabacterium abyssinicum (SeqCode) | reverse complement strand
CTGGTTGAAAAGTCTGAATCACGATGATTACCGAAGTCTTGTCAAAAAAGGCTATACCAGCCAATCGATAGATTGCCCGGGTCATTCTCGAAAAATTTAATTCACGGCCAGTTTCAGGCTAATACGGTCCCATTACAGTTTTAACCGGACCTAAATTTCCACAATGTTTATGACTCACTGAGTGCTATTTTTACTAGTTAAACCATAGGGGGATTATGAAGCTTAAGAAGGTCTTCGAGCAGGGTTTTCGTTTTTGGCCGATTTCTTCCTAAAATCGGAATTACACAGAAGACCTCTATGATCCTTGTGTTTATCCGCGGGTGAACTTAATAGAGTGTATCCGTGGATATAAATGGTGATTGAGATCCGGAGGCATTCTACAGTTTCAGAGGTCCCATTCCTCAAGAACAGTCTCCTCGAGGTATTGTTTCACGTCG
>JBDGPI010000085.1:5559-19449 GCA_042219765.1 Salsurabacterium abyssinicum (SeqCode) | reverse complement strand
GAATCCCCCGAAAGAGTCAACCAGACGGGACCCTCATCGGCCGTAACCTCAAGTTCAAAATTAAAGAAGGGACAACAGAGGCGTTCTCGGGCCACAAAGGCACCGGCTTCTTCGATGATTTCCGTTTGGGCCGGTAGTTCAAAGGAATATCCCCCTGGTGTTTCCCGGTATCCTTTAATTGCATTGAAGACATTTTCAGCTGTTTGCGCATGATCGTTGCGGTCCTTCTCGGGTATGGCGGTGAACTCACAGGCAAGTGAACTACGCTCGTGCGTGGACATAACTAAATAGTCCCTCCAGTTAATGATAGCGGTGCGTTAACTCAGCACACTTTATTTTGTATTTAGTTAAATGACTAAATATATGGTATCAATGATTTGGTGATTGAAAAGGGGATGGTATTGATGCGATCGAATTTTAGTTCCGTTTTCTTGGGGTGGTGTTGTTCGGATTAATACAACAAAGTTCCGTTAAATACTAATTGTCGTTGGAATAAATCCTGGAAACGGTACCAGGAAGACGTGTTTGAGCATCGAGTACCTGGTTGCTCGTGGCATCCTCCCATTGTGTATCGGCTTATTATAGGTGGCCCCGTTCCGGGAACGACTGTTTGGTTCCAGTCTGTTCTTCCAAACGGCGGCAGTCCTACTCCTCCGGAAAACCACGTCCGGGCCAATGTAATTATTTTTGTCCGGAATGTTGAATTAGGTGGCGGAAGAGGTCTTGGTTCTAATCCATCCACAAAAAGGCTGTAGAACAAAGACCGAGCAACTCCGAATACTCGTTTAGACTAACAGGTCCCAATAGTCTTCTTTTTGTGGTTCCGGAATAATAATTGGAGCTGTAACTGACGGGCGACGAGATCCAGGCCATGAGAGTTATTAAAATCAAGTCAGGGAGATCTTGAACCGAGTGAATCTATCCTCTCCGTAATCCAGGGGCAGGCATGCAAAATTATTCCACCGCAGACAATCACTCACGGAAAACTTTTCAACATTTGATCAATTGATCAAATGTTGAAATGAATACTAACGGTGAAAGGTTTTAAGGTTGGGCCAAAGGACCTTTAAAAAATTTTCTTGTGTTTTGTATGGCTGGATTCGACAGTAGAATTTGTAGTCAGACAATTTTAGTTATTTGCCCCCAGCTCGTAAGTTCGACGTCGCTTTGTTCGATTTTGCGTCGAAAAGTCTCCGAGGTCACCATTTTAAAAATTTCTTTCAGTTCCCAGTCCGAATCAAACTTTTCGCGTCTGTTTTTTGAAACCGCGTCCAGATGGAGACCAAGTTCCGTTGTGCCGTTCGGCAGGTACTCCAGGAATTGATCCAGCTCAACCTCCGACAGGCTGGTACGATGCAGAACCCCGGAAAAATAATCATTGGTTAAGAGGTCGCTGGCTTTAAAGGAGCGACGGGCCAGCTTGGCGAAGGTCTTTAATCCAATCAGTGGAATTAGTTGTAGAAGCGACGGTCGCCGGAAGAGCAATTCGTCCGACGTGCGGATGGCCGGGATATCGAACTGCCGGCAGGCGTCGACAAGAATTGAGCGAACACCGGGTAGCATATGGATGTGCTGATGGGAGTTAAGGTGGGTGATCCGAAGGCCTTCGTTCTTGATTTTACTGATCTGATTGTAAATTTCGGTTTTGATTTCGGAGGCATCTATCCGGTTGGTGAAGTATTTCTTCGCAAACGTGTCGTAACCCTGGTGTAAGGATCCGTTGTTATTGAGTAGGGTGGTAATTGAGTCCGGATGGGAGACGGGCTTTTCGTTGACCAGGGCCACGTGAACCCCAACGGGTATGGAATGTTCCCGTGCGATGGTTTGGGCGTGGTCGTAGCATCTGCCACCGGCCAGTATTGATACGTCGGTGACAGGGCCGTTCAGGTAGGCACTTTTGATGGCCTGATTGAAGGATTCGCTGTGACCGAAATCGTCCACCGTGAGGATCAGTTTTTTGGCCATTATCGACTCATCTCTTGGGTTGGTTTCGCTAGTGTTCCCTCGGCAAAGAGTTTTTAAAGGACGACTTTGGCCAGCCACAGGAAGATGAAGAAACCCAGTACGTCGGTTGCGGTCGTGATAAAAATCGTTGCCGAGGTAGCCGGATCGAATTTCAGCTTGTCCAGGACCAGTGGTATGACTGCTCCGAAAAACCCGGCAATCACCAGGTTGAGTATCATGGAGACGCCCAGGACGACTCCAAAGACCCAGTTCTGGTTGAAAACAGTTGCAATACCCGCTACCAGGGCACCGGTAATAGCCCCATTGGCGGCACCGGCTATAACTTCGTTGAAGACGACACGGCCACCGGTTGCCAGACTCACCTGGTCCATGGCAATACCACGTACCGTGATGGCCATGGACTGGGTTCCGGCATTGCCGCCCATTCCCGCAACGATGGGCATGTAGACTGCTAATAACGTAAAAGCGGCAATAGTTTCTTCGAAGAGCCCAACGACGGCGGCCGCCAGGAAGGCCGTACCGAGGTTCAGGATAAGCCAGCGGTAGCGCCGTTTAATTTTGACAAGCGGTCCGTCCAGTACACTTTCTTCCTCGGAAACACCGGTGAACTCGTAGAGCGTTTCGCCGGCCTCTTCCTCGATGAGTTTCAGCAGGTCGGCTGAGTGGATAACCCCGAGTATTTCGTCCTCCTCGTCGACCACGGCAATGTCTTTTTCGGGGTTAGAGTGAAAAACATCAATTACGCTGGAATCAGGATCGTTGGGCCGCACCGTGGGAATTTCACTGACGTGATCCATTAAGCTGGTCGATTCTTCCTCGTCGAAGGCCAGGGCTTCCGCCGGTAATTGACCAATATAGTCGTCGGATCGTACGAAAATTTTGGGGAAGCGGCCGGTTCGTTCCTCGTGCCGGCGAACGCGTTCCGAGACTGCGTCGAGGGTGGTTTCCTGGTTGACCGTTATGTAATCAAGATCCATGATTCCGGCGGCGCTGTCCGGTCGAAATTCAAGGAGGAATTTGAGTTTTTCTCGCCGGTTTGAATCCAGTGTTTGAAGAACGGACTCGCGAATTTCCTCATCGGTTAAGCTAAGGACGTCCGTAGCTTCGTCCGGGTCCAGGCGTCGTACAAAGTCCTCAAGCTGGTTCCGATCCATGTCCTCCACGATGGTTTCCTGGAGCTGGTCCGGAAGTTGGAAGAACACCCTCCCTCGCAGGGAACGGGAAAGGTCCATCAATTCGTCGGCCGGTTTGGACGAAGTGGCCAGTGACTGTTGAACGTCTTCAGTTGTTTCCACGCGTTACCAACTCCCAACGGTGCAGCGTTTAAAGTTTCCCATGACAAAAAATGGGGCTGTTCTGTACCAATTCATGATGTAACCCTTCGGAGGTTGATGTGAACTGTTGAAAGCAAAAATGAATTTTTATCGACCAACATTTTCGAGTATAGACTCTCCGGGAATGGATTGAAATCCCTCGATTTCATTTAAATACCCCAGAGGATAACTGTTCCTATGGGTACTACCACTGAAAGAAGAAGTTGAAGTGGCCCCCCAATTTTGACGTAATCAAGGAAGGTGTAGCCGCCCGGACCGTAGACCATAAGGTTGGTCTGGTAACCAATTGGCGTCATAAAGGCACAGGCGGCAGCAAACATGGTCGTGATAATAAATGAATATACCGAGGCCCCGAGGGTCTGGGCGGCACTACCGGCGACCGGAAGCATGAGCACCACCGAGGCAACCGGTGTGATGATGTTTGCGAGAAGACTGGTGACGGCGAAGGTTAACCAGAGGACACCAAGTAAGGGAAGCACACTGGCCGAAGCCACCAGCCCCGCCGCTATCAAATCGGCGCCACCGGTCTGTTGCATCGCACCACCGAGCGGAATTACACCGGCAAGCAGAAAAATGATGTTCCAGGAGACTGCGTCGTATGCTTCACCGCTTGTCAGACACCCGCTAACAACCATGGCGACAACCCCGGCCAGGACCGCAATAACAATCGGCAGTACTTCCAGCCCGGCCAGCAGGACAACCGATGTGAGGATGGATAGAGAGACAAAGGCTTTCGGATCAAGTGACTGACTCGTTTCGGGTTCGGTTTGTTCGTCGTCGGTAATACCGTCCGTGATAATTAAATCCTCGGTCTCAGCCAGTAACTCAGCGGATGCTTCGTTTGTTAAAAGCAGTAGCTGATCACCGGGTTCGAGGATTTCTTCGTCGATGTTGGATGATAAAACCTCGTCCTGACGGCGGATTGAAAGCACACTTGCCCGGTACTGTTCCTCAATCATCAGTTCGTCAAGCCGCCGGCCAACAAACGGTGATTCGGGCAACACGAGCATTTCCGTCAACTCACCGGAGTAATCCGTCTTTTCGAGAAGATCGTCGGACATTGAACCCTTCCGGACGGACTCGAGGTGGTAGTCGGTTTCAATTTGTTTAAGCCGACTCGGCTGAAGTCTCACTATGAGTGTATCGTCAGCCTCTAAAACGTGATCGGAACCAGCCGCGAGGAAAGCGTTACCGTCACGGTGTAGCTGGATGAGTTCGATATCGGTATCATCCTCATCCTCAAAAGCCTCAGTAACACGGGTGTCGATTAACGGCTAATCTTCGGTTACCCGAAGTTGAAAAAGAATCCGTTCAACGTTGTAGTCGTCGATGTGTTCCGTACGGGGTTTTACACGATCCGGTATCAGCCAGCGGCCCACCGTAAAGAGGTACAGGCTTCCAACGACTAACGTTACCAGTCCAAGAGGGGTAAATTCGAACATTGAAATGGGTTCTCCAAGTGTACGGCGGGCGAAATCACTGGCCAGTAGATTCGTTGAAGTCCCGAGCAGTGTCAGAGTTCCTCCGAGCATAGCCGAGAAGGATAGTGGCATAAGAAATCGGGACGGTGAGAGATTAATACGATCGGCCAGATTGGTGATCATTGGTATGAAGACGGCGACGACCGGGGTATTGTTTACGATACCGGCAAGCCCCCCGGTGGTCCCGATGGTGGCGGAGAATAGTCCTGCTTCACTTCCTTTTGTCAGTGAAGCTATCCAGTCTCCAAGCTTGTCGACGAGACCGGTTTTTTCAACGCCCCGACTGATTATGTACATCGCGATGATGGTTACGGTGGCGGGGTTGGCAAATCCCAGAATAGCCTCCCGAGCGTTTATTCCCGTAAAGGGCTCCAGGATTACCAGACTGATAATCACACTGAGGGCCGTCATATCGTTCGGGATAAGCTCGGTAATGATCAAGATTAGGGCGAGAACAATCAAGCCAAAGACCAGCAACATTCCGGTATCCATGGTTATAGAAAACCGTCCTGGTGGAGCTAAATAGTTAACCGTCTGTTTCTTGTTGGTGTTCTCGGGCTCGTAGTGTGCTTTTTGTTGGACCGTAAAAGGATAGAACGTCAGTTCAAATTGCGTGAACGGTAGAACTTCACCACGTAAAGGGTTATAAAATAACTCACGAGCCCAGTAATGAAACCAAGCACGAGTGCTCCGGCGAAAATCGGGAGAAAGACGTCCTTAGAGAAGTCTATGTAACGCCAGATCATATCGACTGGAGTTTCGCTAGCCATTGTCTGAGTCACCCAGGGGAATTGCAGGTGAGGGCGATTTAAAAGACGGCTGCCTATCAAAAAGGAGGGATACGAAATTGGTACAAAGGTGATAGGGTTCGAAAGGAACGTTAGAGCTATGGCGATTAATTTGTTGCCGTTCAGAGTCAGTGCGAGTAAAAATGATACAAACGGCCCGATTCCCACAGACGGAACGATGGCAACAAAAATTCCAATTGCAACTCCCATTGCTATCCGATGCGGTGTTTCTTTCCGCAGATCCAGCCGGAACGGTAACCTGTTTGTAAAGTAATCTATGGTTTTCTTGAGGAGACCCATAATTCCACCCTGGACTACGAGGGACCGTTACCGGTCCTTAATGCTAGTTGACTGCTACTTCGTAAGAAGAACAACCTCAATGAACCGGCAAATTATCAAAACTTTTACCAGGAAGGCAACGATCATTTTTACGGCTTACCTAATGTAATCTCATTGAAATCAATACTTGCAGCTTGCTCGAAAATACACTGAACGATCCGGTCAAACTCACTAAGGATCCTGTGGGAACCTCGTGTCCCGGCAGGGAGACGAGGTTTTTGAAAACGGCTTTGTAATCACCACCATTGGCTGTTGTTTCATTCTCAGGGATTGCAGACTGAGGCACCTTTGATGAGCTTGCCTGTTTTAGTTCGATCGACCAATACTAACTATCATTACTGGAGTGACAATTTGTGATTGTGCTGTTCGGATTACTCGGATTGGCGTTCCTTTTTGCTGGAGCGGAATTATTAATCAGCGGGGGCACTTCCCTGGCCTCCAGGTTAAACCTGTCACCGTTAGTCATAGGATTGACCCTGGTTGCTTTCGGCACCAGTTCACCGGAACTGATCGTTAGTGTCCAGGGGGCGATTGGCGGATACGGGGATCTCTCACTGGCGAATGTAATCGGGAGCAATATTTTTAACGTCCTAATTATCCTGGGGATTAGTTCGCAGATTGTTCCGCTTGTAGTGTCCCAGAAACTTATACAGCGGGACGTACCGCTACTGATTGGCCTTAGTCTGTTACTTTTCCTGCTGGGACTTGATGGTCTGTTGATGGCGTGGGAGGGAATACTTCTCCTGGTAGCGCTGATCGTTTACACCACGTGGGCGATTCTACAGAGTCGGCGGGAAACGGAGCAATTTCGTACTGAGTACGAGGAAATGCTCGATCAGCCGCTGGGATTTAAAAGTTTTGAAAGTACATGGATTCAAATCTTGATGGTCATAAGTGGCTTGGCCGCTTTATTGCTCGGGGCGCGCTGGTTTACGACGGCGGCTGTGTCCCTTGCTCGCCTCGCGGGACTTTCCGAGTGGGTTATTGGTATAACAATTGTTTCCGCCGGAACGTCCTTGCCTGAGGTCGGGGCATCCGTAATGGCCTCGATTCGAGGGGAACAGGATATCGCGGTGGGAAATGTTGTCGGGAGTAATTTATTCAATCTGATGGGGGTCCTCGGTTTATCGACCGTCCTGTCCTCATCCAGCCTCGTTGTTCGGACGATGGTTCTACAATTTGACCTTCCGTTCATGATTGCCGTAACGGTGGCTTGCCTGCCGGTTTTCTTCTCCGGACACCGGATTTCCCGCCTGGAGGGTGTCGTTTTTCTGGCGTACTATTTTATTTACCTGGCAATTTTACTTTTGTCTCCAATTACGGGTCAGCCGGGATACATGACGGCGTTTGTTGTCGTCCTCCCGCTTTTACTCGGGACAGTTTTCTTCGTTCGGATGCATCCTCAAGGAACTACGGATGGGCCATAGGAAATTTCCCTTGTAAGCGGTGTGGGATAGTTAGTGTCAGACTAGGTATTATTTTTGAGCCAGGTATAATTGAACTCCGCGCCAAATACGATTGCCAGAGAGGTAAGGTACATCCAGAGTAACAGCAGCATCGCCCCTCCAAGGGTCCCGTAGAGGGCACGGTAAGTATCGATGTACCGGAGGTAAAAACCAAAGAGCTGGGAGAAGAGTATCCATAGCAGAGTGGCAAAAATGGCTCCCGGCCAGATTTCGAGTTCCGATCGTGACTCCGAGTCGGGTCCGAAATAATAAATCATGGCCACACAGGGTGTAATCAAGGCAAACGCCCCAAGGTACCGTGCCAGTTCCAGTACTGACCGCGGCAACCCCAGTGGAGAAAAGTGACCCATCCATCGGAAAACGAGGGGCATTAAACCAAACAGAAACGAGGTCAGGAAGATTATAAAACCCGCTCCGAAGAGAAGAGCGACTGAAAGCAGCCGGCTTCTTATATAACCGCGCCGGTCGGGAATACCGTAAGCCATTCCGACCGCGTCGGCATACGCGTAGAAGACATTGGAAGCCGGCCAGAGAAAAAGAATAATTGCAAATACGATATCCTTCCCCTTGTAGTTTTCCGTCATGCTATCGAGGTTTTCGATAAACGTTTCAAGGGTCACGTCGGGTAGGTGAGTTGAAAGAATACGACTGACGTCGGTCTGACTCGAGGTCTCCAGAAATCCAAACTGGAAAAATCCGATCGCCGTAAAAAACAGGAACAGCAGGGGGAAGATACTGAAGATCAGGTAAAAGGAAGCTTCAGCCGCTATCCGGTATCCCTCGTCCTCGATAAGATGATTTATGGTCTGTCGAAGGAAGTCATACGCTTTCTTGAAATGAACCAAACCAGGTTCCCACTCAATCGTTCAGAATCAGAGCACAAATGGGTATGCTTCCAATCGATCTTAGGAATCCTTACATGAGGGTGCAGCTGATGCAAAGCCAGTAGACGTCGTGTTAATAAACAGTGTTCGGTTATTCTAATCCTTCACTGTCCGTTCACGCAACATGCTCCGGACTCAAAACATTTTCCTATCAGGAGAATTGCTTATCGGGATCGAAACAACTCACCGGGGATGTTCTTATCGGTTTAGACCTCGTGAAGGATCAGCTTCGCGTCTTTGAAGGGTTGGCTAAGAAAATTCTTAAAAAAGAGAAATCTTATTCTAACGATTGGAGTGATTGATCGTGAGCAGTGAGAATCGAAGTAGTTATCCCTTGATGGAAGTCATAAGCTGGCTGGCCCCGATTCTCGGGCTGGTTCTTCTAATAGCGTCGACATTGTCCGGAGCTTGGTCGGCGCAATCGTTTGCGGGAGCTATCGGAACGATTCCGGGTGGAATACTCGGGGTGATCGTTGGTGCAGTTCTGGGTCTGATTACTGGGGTGGCTATCGCGTTTCCGTATTTTCTTCTGGGTGAGTTAAGCCGGGCGTTAATTGATCTGGTGACCAGTGCTGAACGGAGTGCGCAGAACACTCAGAAACTGGTTGAGTCCTTCGAGAAAAGTGAGGAGTAAATGAAGGATGCTTGTACTGGTCTTTCGGAGATAGGCTCTGGGGTTGTTTCGCTTAAAATTGTACGGGGTCAATCGGCCTCTTCCTCGAATTCATCAGGAGTATCGGGATGGTCATCTTCATTCCAGGGGCGGCCACACTCCGGGCAGATCTCCCAGTTTTGTTTTTCGCGTTCCAGTTCCTGCTCGAACCCCGAAGCGATAATACCGGCGGGAAGGGCAAACATTCCGATTCCTATGGTGGCGATGACACCGGTGAGGACTTTGCCCAGGATGGTGGCCGGAATCACGTCACCGTAACCGACTGTCGTTAATGTGATGATGGCCCACCACATCGTCGCGGGAATACTCGAGAAGGCCTCCGGTTGGCCGGGGTGCTCCACGTAATACATCAAGCACGAGGCGAGTACCAGCATACACGCCGCCAGCAGGAAGGCCATGGCCAGCTCCTCTTTTTTTCGGTCGATCACATTTGTCATTCTTCGGATGGTACGGGCATAGCGGGCGACTTTAATCAGGCGTGCAAGCCTTCCAAACCGGAGAATACGCAAAAATCGAAAGTCTCCGATCAAGAACGGTAGGTAAAATGGAAGGATCGCGAGCAGATCCACGAGAAGCAGCGGTGTAAAGAGGTACTAGATTCGACCTTTGAGGGGATGTTCGAAGCCCTTTTTTTCGGGGGCTGTGTAGAGCCTCAGTAGGTATTCGACCGTGAAGACCGCAATGCTGAAAACCTCAAAGGAATGAAGGTAATCGCCGTACCTGGCGTCAACGGGGTCAACGGTCTACAGCATGACGGCGACAACGCTGAGGCCGATCAAAACGATAATCAAGGTATCGAAGGCACGGCTGAACGAATCCTTCCCCTCCCCTTCCTCAACGATTTCAAAAAGTCGGCGCCGCATCCGAACCCGTCCTTTCCCTGTAGGTATTATGGATGATTGGATATCGACTGTTCGAACATACCAACTATTGTAATTTGATTGGTCGACTTCAACCGAGGAGCCTGCAACGTATCAAGCTGGCACTCCGGCTGATCAACTCAGATAACAGAACTTTTAAACACGGGAAGAAATAGGCATTTTTCATATGTGTCCTTAAACGTTTCAGTACTTTTGGTCACAGAAGCTACCGTTTTGGAGAAGGCAAAGGAGTTTTCCTGGGTTCTTTTTTTAGTTTGGGGGGATCGTTGGCCGATTTCGGTGCCATGAATACGTTTGAAAACGTGTTTTTTGCCTCGTTAATAATACTCACTCCGGTGACCTTTCCGATGATCTTATCACTGAGGTAGACCGGAAGCCCTACAGTGGACAGCACCGCGGCGTCAACACCGAGGTTAACGAGTATACGGTTGCGAATTGAACGTATTTCAAGGTTTGGAGAGGATGGAGGGCCGTTCATCCGGAAGGAAAGTTCCAGGTTACCGTCGTTTTTTTGTAAGTAATTCAGGTAAATCTTCACGGGAACCCCCATGAAAGTGGCGTTCCGAGTATTTGCGGACCCCAGTTTCAGGCGGTTGAAGTCAAGTTCAACGGCAAGATCCATGTTACTGCTCGTAAACGATCCTTTCATTGCCCCGGTCATAACCCCACTCCTTAATTTGACCGGCAGGAATGTCCCCAGGTAAGGATTTATCCGGTTGACGTTATCAATTCTGATATCCGAGAGAAAATTTTCGAACTGGTAGGGGTCCTTGTTTGTGTTTAGGTCGGTCCGGAATTCAAAAAGCCCAACCGGTTCCTGGAGGATCAGCTGTCCCACAATTGGAGTGGGGGTTCCGGTGGTGGTATAGGGACCTGCCTTGATTAAACCCTCATTTATTATCAGCGGAGTAGGAGTTGTTTGTGGAATTAAACTCGTTAGGTCCACCCTTATATCCGAAAAGTCGAGCTGTATTTCGTCGATTGATATCCAGGACTGGTTGTCCGCTGGTGAAGTTTCCTGATCCGTGGGTGTCGGAGTCTCCGCGAGGCCGGATGAACTCGGAAAATCGATTGTTGAGTTTTTGAGTGAAACGTTGGCGGATGAAAGGTTCAGCCTCCCTTCCTCGTAGGCGAACTTAAAGGAACCACGGAACCTTCCCCCGTTGAGACGCGTTCCCGGCAAAAACTCGGAGGGAATGAACTCAGGGTCGAGTTTATCAAGTCGAAGTTCGCCTGTTAGTGAGAATTCAGGGGAAACTTTCAGTTTCCCCTGGAAGAAAATACGTTCCCTGACCGACTGAAAGCCGCTGACGCCGTCAATGACGAGCCCGTTGCGCAGACTGGCTGGTGTGATGGGACCGACGCGAAGGTTGATTGGCGAAAAATTCAGGAGCGGGGATTGGCTCTCCGGGGATTCAAAAAGCTGGATTTTTGCGCTGGACAGTATTAGTTGGTTGATTCGGAAGTTTGCGCTGGGCCCACCTGATGCAAACAATGACTCCATGCCACTCTCCTCGAGGGCGGATGTGTCGGATTCGTCGGACTGGTAAAAGGAAAGTGAAATACCCTCGAGTTCGATGTTATCAATGACAAACGTATCACTTAAAAGAGAACGCATATTCGGGTTGACTTCTATGTTTTTAACGGACAGGGATTTTTCTGGCCCCGTGTCAATGGTCGCGTCCTCGAGGTTGAGGGAGAGGGGCAGTAGTTCAAACGTGATGTTTCGGGTCTTAACTCCCTCGGGTAGATTTGTTCTTACGTAATTTTTCAGGGTGGGCTCGAGATAAAGTGTTGTCGAGAGGTACGCTACTGGAATCAGAAGTAGGATTACGGCAAGTATTATCGTCCGGAGCATACCAGGTAAGTATTGCTTCATAGGACAATCCTTTCGTAACACCTAAGGGAGTCTTCGTCTGAATGGATTCTACCAAAACCTGTTTTATGAAGTTGCCGCGGGGTGAATCAGTGTATTAATGATTTTGCCGCCAGGACCAGCTCGTACGAGAACCTGCTTTCGAATTGACAGCATTATAATTATTTTCCCGGTGCTGGTTGGATAATATTTTAACGACGTGCGTTTGTCTGTGTGGGCATGTACGAGGACGGTACCCTGAGTACTGTCAGTTTATTCTTGAGTTGGTGGAGCCCCACTGTCAGGCCAGAATATTTTCCCGTCCGGAATCCTGACTGAAAAGACAGGCCGACTCCGTTTGGTCCAGCATTCGTTGCATGAAATCAAAGTCGGGTTCGGTGCCAATGCCGAAGACGTCCAGGTCGGCCTGCGGTGCTTCCTCCAGGGTACCTTCAAAATCCCTGTTAAACAGGTGCAGGTCCGTGTTGGAAAGACGGGACTGATCGAGGAGGTTCTCCAGGAAACGCCGGGCTTCATCCATTCTGCCTGAGTCTTCAACACCACAGATGAGTCGCAGTTCGGCGTTCCAGTTTACCTGGAGTTTGTAGCCCGATAGCAGTGACAGGTGAGTGTTGGAGGGTATGTTGTCCGGGTGCCATTCGGGACTCATGTCGCTCAGCCAGACGTTAATCTCACTTCGCCGGCCCAGTTGAGCGACGGGATCCGGGGCAAAGATTTGCACGCCAAGGGAGGATTCTTTTGCTTTCTTGACAATTTTTTTGTAGTCACTGATTCGGTCCGTGTCATTCGGTAGCTTGAGAAAAATAATATTCGGGCTGAAAAACGATCCCGAGAGAATCTGCATGCTGTTGATCGTTCCCTGAAGGAAATTATCGCACTCCACGGTTGTGTACTGGGTGTAGACACCTTCGTCACGGAACCCGTTGGTTAAGTAATCCAGTTCTTCCGGTAATTTACTGCCCGCTTTATTCTGGGTGAGCCCAATTAATTTCAAGGAGCCCTTCGGATAAGTTAGGTTCCTCAGGAACGGAAAAGTCCCTCGTAATTCACGGCCTCTCTCGATCGGTACCAGTAGATTGGGTTTCCAGGCCCTTTGCTGGGATTCCGGAAGTTCGGTGACGTGCTTGGCAATCCATTCACCCAGGGCAATAAACAGGCCCGAACGGATATCTCCGTGCGGTGCAATCAGGTGTTTCTGCAGCAGGTAGAAGTAAATTGCTCCCACGATTCCGATCGCAATCAGGCCGAACGTGGCGTTGACGATGAACATGGCAAACAGGCAGCCGGCCGTTCCCAGCAGGGGAACGTAAATCGGTACCCGAAACGTCGGCCGAAAACCGACCATATCGAGACTCTGTTCAATCAGAACAACGAAGTTAATCATGGTGTAGGTAATCAGGAAAAACATGGTAATCAGGGGAGCGATTGCGTTCAGGTCCCGGAGCATCAGGGCCCCCAGGACGATGATTCCCGTTAGCCACATGGCGTTCCTGGGTTCGCCCCATTTGGTTCGGGCAGCAAACCACTCGCTTCCGGGAAGTATTTTATGGTCCCCGAGGGCCTGAAGAATTCGAGGGGCGCCGACAAAGGACGCCAGCGCGGAGGAAAAGGTTGCACCGAGAAGTCCTGCCAGCACCGCCGGCTCCCAGAGGGATAGGTCAATCATGATCGTGTAATTCGAGACCAGTTCGGACGGACTGGCCACCCGGGCCAGCCAATAGGCCAGACCCATGTAGATAATGTAGGAAATTCCTATGGCGGACAGGGTACCGAGTGGAATACTCGTTCGGGGGTTTTTGAGGTCCCCCGACATGTTCGCTCCCGCCATGATTCCCGTTGCCGCCGGGAAGAAGATCGCGAACACCCCCCAGAAGGATATCCCCGGGAACGCGTCCTCGGGACTGCCGGGGAATTCACCCCACCAGACGATCGGTTCGCTGAGTGTTTCGGGCACGAAGACCGTTCCTAATATTGAAACCAGTGAGGCAACGATGAAGACCAGAATTACGTACTG
Organism: Salsurabacterium abyssinicum (SeqCode); assembly: GCA_042219765.1. Taxonomy (GTDB): domain Bacteria; phylum T1Sed10-126; class T1Sed10-126; order T1Sed10-126; family CAZEBV01; genus JBDGPI01. The sequence continues at coordinate 5,748 of JBDGPI010000085.1, read as the reverse complement.
GATCCGGAAAGCGAGCGTGGTACTTATAAATATAATGCCGAAGAGCAGGGCAAACGTGGAGAGGTCGACTGCCAGTTGCATGACGGAGAGCGAAAAGGGTAACGACGAGTACTGTTCCCAGGCCCAGACGACTCCTTCACGGAAACCAAATATGTACATCGTGACGGCAAGGGCCTGAGCCAGGTAAAG
>JBDGPI010000085.1:0-5539 GCA_042219765.1 Salsurabacterium abyssinicum (SeqCode) | reverse complement strand
CTAACAATTACGAAGGCCAGTGTAATGATCAACCAGGAACCGAGCAATCCGGCGTTTCCCACCACCCAGCCTTCACGGAGGAACAGGATTACCCCGAGTATTGTCAGGAGGGTCGGTACAAACACTCCCCCGAATGTGCCGAACTTCTGGGGTTCACGTTCCTCGGCTTCATCGAGTTTATCCGGTTCTAAATTGTCCTCGGGGGAGGACTCATCCGGCATCACGTCATCCTCGGGTTCCATTGGATATCCCTTTCAGGAGATGATCAAGTCAGGTGCTTTGCGTCAGTAATCCCATGAAGACCCCAAAGAACAGTGAAAAACCCGTCCAGACTACAACGTGGCCCAGAGCTTGGGATCCTGTCAGCACTTCGCCGGTTCCCGACAGGAGGTACCAGAGCCCCCCGACCAGGAGAAACGTATAAACCAGGCAGAGTACCAGGAAACTCCCGCCGCGAAGCACCCGTTTGCCCCAGAAGAGAATTGCGGAGCCGGAGGCGGGAGCTCGACCTTTCATCCGGAGGTCGGCAAGAATATACAAAAACGTTGATACGGTACCGATGCCGAACGTTACGGCAATTCCCCTGACGTCCCCCTGCTCGGCCATTGCAGTCCATGGAGCTCCGAAGTCCAGCATTAAAACGGCGCCAATCAACAGGGCTATCCATATTGGTGAATAGTGGGACATGAAACGGAATAATTCCATTGTGTAGAGGGATTTACCTTCCGATTGATCTTTTATTTGCCCGGTAATGGTATGCGAGAGACTGATTCGATAGCGGTCAAGGGCCCAGTTGCGGGCTTTCTCAAGGGTTTCACGGTTTTCGTGATTTCGCCTGAGTGAGTCGTACCGGTCGTCTTTCAGGAGTTCGATGGTCGATCTGATGTCGTCGGTTGTCATACTTTTTTCGGTTGCGTCTCGCCAGGCGTCGGAGAGTGCGTTGAGGAAAACCGTTTCCCCGGGTCGGCAGTATTCGACTCCCGATTGAATGAGTGCCGTTTCATCCTCAATTGGATCAGTGCGAATTGCAAACTCTCGTTCGAGGGGGGTCAGGTCCGGTGAGTCAAACTGATCGGTCTGTGATATCAGCGCCCGCAGACGATCGAAGATGGATACTTTGACCTCCTCGGCAATCGAATCGGCCCACTGTTCCTGTACCTGGCTAAAAATTGTCCCGTAGTTAATTGCAGTCGAAGCACTGGAATCGAGAAATTTTGTGAGGGTATCGTTTAACGCCTGGAATTGCTCCAGCCAGGTCTGAAGACGTTTCCTTAAGGTCAGGAAAATAGCTTCAAGGAGTTTCTCCTCGACAAAAGGAAGCGGGGGAAGCAATTCTTCCTCCATACCATTGAGCACCTTAAGGATGGAGTTGATCCGACCCTCAAGCCGATCGTATTGAACGAGGTTTCTGGGGATCAGGCTCTCCGTGCGGCTTCTGAGTTCCTCGGAATAAGTTTCAAGCAGACGAGTGAATTCACCAAAATTCTGATCCCTGAAGGCAGGATACCCCGACTGCAGCATCGGACTGTCGGACCGGTAAAGGTCGGATAACAGGCTATTGATCGTGTTTTGGTTCCGGGGGGATTCGGCCCCCGTATCGCTAAGGAGTTCACGTAAATTTTCAATCATGTCCCTAGGATCGGTAAGGTCCGAGAACCGCTCGGTGAGTTCTTCCCGGAAGTCGACAACACGGGGTGCGATATCAAAATGATTGTCGAATTTCGGTAGAAACTCAGTCTGTAGTTTTTCAAGGTTGGGGATACCGGGATCGGCTTTAGTTAAAGTTTCAATCGACTGAATTTGTTCCTGGAGGTTTCTAACAAGTTCATTGAGTGGGATCTTCAGTTCACCGATCCGGTAGTCCCGGGTTTCGGACACACGCGCCAGTTCCTTAAAGAAATCGGGATGAGGATCCCTGAATGTCAGAAGCAGTAGATACCGTGAAAGGTCAAACGATGGATTCTGGTTCATCTCGAGTCGTAGCTGATGTTCGAAGGCGTCGGCCAGGACGGACAGAAACGGACCACTACGGCCGCTGGGGAGCAGGGCCAGCAAAAGGTTGATGTCGCCAATCTCATGAATCAAGTCCCCGTTGAAGAATGACTCCACCCCTGGGTTCTCCCAGTCCAGTTTATTCAGTATGAGCTTGACGGCGGTGTCGGAGAGGCCATCCCAGTGGTCAGGAGCTGCACTCCGAAAACTCAGACTCGTTGGCTTAAACCCGAAAGCGGCCCCGGTAACTTCCTCCGGAAGGTCTGAGCGCAAGAAAAAATCAATGATAACGAAAAACCTAACGGCTCGTTCCCGGGGGTGTTGAAGCTGCCACTTCTCCCGATTTTTGAAGAACGGAGCCAGGTTCTCAAGCGCTTCGAAAACCTTCTCCTCCCGGGGGTTGATGAAGTGTTGAGTGGTCGGTTCGTTCGGCACGACACAGAGATCCTTCAGGTCCCTTAAGTAATCCGGCTGTGAGTCCTCAAGGTCCGCGGGGGCAATTTCAGGATCGAGAACACCTCGGTTCTCGCGATGCTTCCAGACCCTATAGCGCAGTGAGTGAAAGAAATTATCGCCCCCCTGAAGCTTTTTGTTTGCCTCCTCTAAAAGGGATTCGGCCAGGAGCCCCGGGCATCGTATCGATGTTCTGATCAGGTCGTCCCAGCAATCAAGTGCCTGGTAACGCTCCTGGAACGATTCGGCCGAGTCAAAATAATCAAGGAGGTTATCGTGAGCTCGATGCCAGAGCCGCTTCAGTTGTTGTCTGGGTTGGGTTGCTTCAGGAGCGGCGCCTGCTTCGGCCAGGAACTGTTCATTCCAGAGTTTTAATAAATCGTGACTTGGACTCAGGCGGTATTTTTCAACTGTGTATTCCAGGGTTGGCAGGCTGTAGGGACGGACGCTTTCCCGAGTATCGTCCGATCCGTTCATTACGGCAAAATATTTCATAACAACCCCGAGGTCCGCTTGATTCTCGGGTAAGTAAGAAGCCGGTTGATCCGATTCCTCCGATGATTCGGAGGGAAGGCTGAGGGGTTGTGGCACGGGCTGTAAACTCGATTCTTTTCTCTGGAAATGGGGGTGGTTTTTTCTAAGAGAGGCCAGTGTCAACAGTAACCGTCTGCGGGACCGCCGGCCGTTGAGTTCTATTGGCTCGTTCAGACTAATCTCTCGAGAACGGGCGTATTGAACGATAAAGTCCTCTAAACGATCGTGGGACGGTAGGTGTTTTCCGATAGCCAAACACGCTGCCCGATAGAGGGAAGGATCCGAGGCCTTGAAGAAAAATTCAAGAAACGGGCAGAGGTCTTTATCGAGGGTGTCAGCGGTTTCCAGCAATGTCAGCCGCAATCGCAATTCTCTGCGTGTTTCGATGGTCTCCCAGTTAACCCAGGAGGATTGAACACTATCCAGTTCCACAAATGGTTTTAGTGCGTCCAGCGCCTCGTCCCTCGAGTGGCCCACGCTGGTTAAAATTTCGAGAAGTCGATCGACCTGGACGGTTGTTTCCGGGTCGGAGGAAACAAAGAGACTTCTTAGAAAACTTAACCAGATCCTATCAGGGTTCCCAGGGGGAATATTTTTTAAGGGGGGTGGGTCCTGCAGCTGTTTGTCCCGGAAAAATTGTTGCCGGTCCTTACTTTCCAGGTCGGCTAAGTACCCGGCCCAGGTCCGGGCCTCGTCGATGGTCCGAGGTGGATTATCGGGCTTCGAGGACACGGAGATCACTTTCTGAGTAAAAAATCACGTCTCACTTCAAGCGTAAATTTTAACCATAGTTTCAACGGGCACTTTGATACTGTAGATCGTACTACGGTCCCCCAGTAAACGTTGAAATGACAAAGAACTTATACCCCGTACGTACAAATCTGAACGTCATCAGGGGACAATGATACTTTAATTGAGAACGGTTGAGACGATGTTGGATTTGATTGAAGAATTATAGTACCGTCGAATGGATTCAAAACAAGGAATGTGGATTCCTCAGGAACTGGTTTCGGCCATCCCTCATAGAAGACAATATCACTGAGACCGTTTCCGAGAAGACTCTTTCGGAACGGAGACTTCCTGGAATCAAAGTGAGTAAAGCGACCCGGCTCTGTCGTTGCGGGAAGCGGTGGTCTCGGATGGGGGCTACTACCCGGATGGAGACAGAATGCTACAGTTGGTTTGCTACAGTTCTTCATTTAAGTCTTACTTTAAAACTTCCGAGTCCTTGAGCGTGGACTATTGCCGATACCGGAAGTTTTTTTTTTGGCAGGAGGAAAATATTTTTCTTTACTACGGAAAGGAATTTAAAACTGCCTGACGAGGAAGGGTATCTGCCGAATGAAACCGGATGAACGACAATTGACTGTTGAATTTCTTATTATTTGCTCCGTGTCTATCTTTGGACTTAATTATCCAATCTTGAAATATATACTGGGAACGATCGATCCCTACCTGGCTAACGCCGTTCGAATGATACTGGGATTTTCCCTGCTTTTTTCGTATTACTGCTGGCGAATTTCCGATCCTTTTGGTCGAGCCCTTCGTGTGATAGAAAACCATTGGTTCCTGATAATTATCGTTGGCCTGGTGGGTTATTACCTCTCTCCTATTTTCTATTTGACGGGCATGGCACGTTCGTCGGCCAGCAATGCGTCGATCATCCTGGCCAGTGCTCTGATCTGGACCGTTGTTTTTAGCTGGTGGTTTGACCTCGATCACCTTTCGAAACGAGGCTGGTTAGCCTTGCTTATCACCCTCTCTGGTTGCCTGCTGGTCGGGGTATTGCCTCGGGATCAGTTTCCGACGACACGCATGTTAATTGGAAATATACTACTTTTAATTGATGCCGAGCTGTGGGGTCTTTTTATCGTCTTGAACAAACGCCTGATGCAGGTGATCGAGCCCCTGGAAGCAACGGTATGGTCGCTTCTTTTTGCCCTCTTACCGTTGGTGCTAACGGCGGATCTATTGACGACGGCCGGACCAGCCGACCTGGCCGATGGTGGATTAATCCTGGCGCTGCTGTTTTCAGGATTTTTGAGCATGGGATTGGCTCAGCTCTGGTACAACCTAGGCGTCGATGCTTTGGGACCGGCTCGGGCGGGGATCTACGGAAACGGTATTCCCGTCATTGGATTGTTCAGCTCGGTAATTTTTCTCGGGGAACCGTTATCGCTGGTTAAAATTGTGGGAGTCTGTTTAATTCTCGTTGGTGTCCTGCTCCTGAGAACCGACTTGCAGCTTGAACTTATCCCGGTGCCGGGAAAGACTCCAGTAACGTAAATGTAGAAAGAAAATTCCAGTACTCTGGGGACAGTAGGATCCAGAATTATCAATTGGTAAAAAAATCACGACACCAGTAATCTCCGTGTTTATCTCGGAGATAGCAAGGGCATGATGAAGCCGGTGAAACTCAATGCCGTGACTGGTTGAAGTAAATGGCTATTTTGAAACCCTCAAAGAGATGTAGTTAAACGAAACAAGTTCCCCCTCCGAGGATACCTCGAAGGGGGAATCGACAATGAATAATTTCCAGGAATTCGTCTGGCAGGCCTAT
>JBDGPI010000084.1:7347-11506 GCA_042219765.1 Salsurabacterium abyssinicum (SeqCode) | reverse complement strand
CCAAAGAGGGGTTCTTTGGTCCTTGTTCCCTTCACTGGAAATACGGTCGAGAAAATATTCTTTCCCTGGGGGGTCCCGCCGCAATCCTGCTGCAGCTCGCCCATCCAAAAGTCGCTGCCGGAGTTGACGACCACAGTGACTTCTACCACGATCCCATGGGGCGACTGGAACGCACCTTCAAAATAATCCATCGAGTCATTTTCGGTGACGTTCAGGAGGCACTGGAAGCAGCCCTTAAGGTGCGGATCGTACACGAATCCGTCCAGGGCCATCTACCCGAAAATGTGGGGCCTTACGAGAGAAAGGACTCATATCACGCCAACCAACCCAATCTTCTGCTCTGGGTACACGCTACCCTCATCGATCAGACGCTCCGGGGTTACGAACGGTTCGTCAAACCCCTGAACTGGTCGGACAAACAGCAGTACTACCGGGAAAGCAAACGTTTCGCTAAATTGTTCGGTATTCCCGGAAGCGAAATCCCCGATACGTTCTCGGACTTTCAATCGTATTACCAGAACATGCTTAAGAACCGTATCACTGTTAGCCAGCAGGCCCTGGAACTGAAGGAACAGTTGTTTTCCCGGGTGCACTTTACGAAACCAGCGACGGTTTTTTTCGCCAGTTCCATGCTCCCCGAGCCCCTGCGTAAAGCCTTCAACTTACCCTGGAACCCAGTAATGAGTGGCCTGGATCGGCTGATAAGCCCGGCGATCCGCCGTGTGACCCATTCCCTTCCACCGGAACTTCGTTACGTCAAGAAGTACCGCTACCGGATGATAGAACTGGGCCAGGACGAGAGAATGCAATCACTACTGTCCACGGTTTTGCAACCCTTTGCATCGCATGTTGATGCTATCCGCCAGTTTGTTTAACGAAACGGAGTGGAACCTATCCAAAATCAGAAAGAGGCAGTCCACTCCAGGAACCCCCGGTCGGATTCCGTGTTCTCACCGGTCTCCCGGTTCACCTGCCAGCTTGCTTTTAGCTCCGAGAAGTCGTTAATGGCATAATTGAGTCCAGCTTCGATCTGCGAGACATCAGCGATACTGTGGTGGGATCCGACACCAAAAAATGCCATCTCGTCCGAATTGTCGACATTAATCTCCTGGTAGCGAGCAATGGAACTGACGGTTTCCGTCAGATTGTAAAGCCCTTCCACAACAAATCCGCTCCCGCTGTTCTCGAATTCCTCGTCAAGGCCATCACCGTCAGTATCATCCCCACGAGTCTGAGTTCCCCTGAGGTATAAACTCCGAAACTGCCAGCTGTTGCTAACGTAATCGAGTTCGGCAATGAGATACTGGTCCTCCGGTGCTCCCCACTGTGTATCAGCCGTTGCTTCAGCATTGTAGTAACTAACACCGACACCCAAACCCTCGAGGTGAAACGGACGATAGTGCAACCGGCCGTAGCCCCCGGTGAAATTTGCGTCGTCAAAGGACGTTCGTGAGGGTGTCAGATCGCCAAAGCCATTGGTCAGAGCGAACTGATACTCCACGCGTTTACTCCGTCCGGAAAGTTTCAAACCAGCCTCGGAAAGGACGTCGTGAAGGGTATCGTGGTGAGCCCAGGGATTGCTGAAGAACACGACGTTACCGGGAAGCGGGTTATCGCTGGAATGATGATATTCCTTCACCATACCGTCAAAGACGTTCACGATACCGGCCTGGAGGGTCTGGTCATAGACCAGTTTGTCGGTCTCAAGGTAGGCACGATCCACGACCAGTGTCTCATCGTGGGATGCGTGAACATTGTCCCCCTGAGATCGAGGAGTAATCTTAAACTCGGTAAAAACGGAAACTTCCCTACCGACCGGTCCGTGCAAGTAAAGAAATGCTTCTTCAACCGTTAAAGCATTCCGGGTCGTATTGTCGTTTGAATCAGTCCCGGCGTGCTCGTAATTCACCGCAAGGTCCCCATTCAGGGAAAGGTTAGAGAGTGTCGCTTTCCGTTTCATTTTACTGCTCCTGGAACCCGCTCCTATCATCGTAATGCTCGTCAACGTGTGCTAAAAGAGCATCGGGAACTCCCAACCCAAGCAGACCAAGAAGTAAGATTGCAGTAAGTAGACGTCGACGGATCGAATTCACGATGTACTCCTCCCGTAAAGTAAGACTGGAATTGAAGGTTCAACAAATCCTCAGAGAGTACTCGGTAGAACAGGAGGAGCCCGTGATAGGTTGGTCGGATGGAACAGTATATTTTGAAACCCCTGGCCCTGACGCAACAGACTGGATCGCAGGCTAATAACTAAATTTGACAGCAGGACCATCACGAACATTAACTGCGCGTACTGGGAAGTTGACTGTATGCGGAAATGAATTTCACAGAGGGCAATATTGTACAGATCAATGCCATTTATTTGGTGATAGGCCCCTTCCGCAGACCATTCCGCAGGCGGGACGTGAATGAGGTGGTATCCCTGCTGCCGGAGGTTGTACTCATGAATCGGTAGAGCGTTGACCTGAATCAGCAGCAGGAGGATGAATAAAATTGATAACGTAGATTTATAGCGGTAAAAAAACGTCATGATCTTATCCTTTTCAAAAGTTGGCTCAGGATATCAAACGCCGGTCACTGGAAAAATTACTTAATCCCCGTACTCCCCCTGATGCAGCTCATAAACAACATCCTTTAATCCGATTGTAACCAGGGTCATCCTCTCGTAATCCACCTGAGAGGGGACATCGGTTGGTCGATGGTAGTGGGGATACCGGTACAGGGCCGTGTCGGTCACCATAAAGGCGGGGTACCCGTACTCCCAGAACGATCGGTGATCGGACCAACCTACCCCGGGAACAAAGCTGGGCGCCGCCACCCCCTGCGACGGAAATTTCGTGTTTTCACGAAACGCCCGTATGCCATCCCGTACGACCTGCCGGTACCAGAAACTCCCCACAAATCCGATAAAATTGCCCCGGGACGGGTAGAAAAAGTTAAAGGGAAATGGGTAGTTCTGGCTACCGGATTCCTGACTGTAATAACCGATTGTCTCAAGGGAAATCATGGCACTTACTGTTGCATTGTTAGCACTCAATCGCCTGGCGTATCGAGCACTTCCCATGTTTTCAGTCGTAAAATAGGGTGGTTCCTCATTGACGAAGGCCACGAAATCAATCGGGCCGTATTCGGTTTTACCCTGAAAATGCCGTGCAAGCTCGAGTACCGCCGCAACGCCGGTAGCGTTATCGTTTGCCCCGGGACTTCCCTGGACCGTGTCGTAGTGTGCTCCGACGACCAACCGTGGTTCACCGGGGGATTCGCCGGGCAAGCGAACGTAAACATTTCTTACCGTATCACCGGCAACTGAAAATGATTGATCGATGGGATCATAGCCCACTTCTCGAAATTTCGTCTCAATATAGTTGGCCGCGCGCTTCAGGTTGTCCGGGTACCGACCCAGGTTTCGTTCACCTATATCACCGGCAAGCGTGTCAACGTGACCCCTGAGGCGGTCCTTTAACGCTAACTTTTCTCCGTCTAATCCAGGTATTTCCCCCTGATAACTTTCACCGGGCATGGAGATCATACGTTGAGTAACCCCTCCTACTATAAACAAAATGACTATCGAAGTGGCTGCAATAACCAGGATCCAGCGATTCATACTGACACTCAATACCTCCGACCTTCAACATTGACGGCACTATGGAAAGTCCCGAAAGTGTTCTTAAGTACGACTTAATTTCAACTAACTCAGGGTACCGTTAATCTCCAGGTTAGGCCTAAAGTTTAATTAGGCCAAAAGAGAATCCCCTGGGGCCAGGGCCAATAAACGTTTTTGCGGAACATGTTTTACCCACTGTTCTCATCGAAACATTGCCCCCTTTTCATTAAAATAAAATACGATCGTCGAAAGGTTAGAAAACCCATCCTGATAGATCATACGGGGGTTACCGTGCCATGATCCGTATTTACAGTGCCGACGTTTGACCCTTCGCTCAGCGCACCCGTGCGCTGTTAACTCGACTGGACGTCGAGTTTGAGCACATAGAGATTGATTTGACGGATAAACCGGAGGAGTTCGTGGAGAAGAGTCCGACCGGCAAAGTTCCTATGCTCGAGGACAGGGATTATATTCTTTACGAATCCCAGATCATAAACGATTACCTGATTGACCGCCTGGGTTGGTCCGAGGCCTACTCCGACGACCGTGAAA
>JBDGPI010000084.1:0-7337 GCA_042219765.1 Salsurabacterium abyssinicum (SeqCode) | reverse complement strand
GGCAGAAACTGGCAATGAAGCAATTCGATTCAATTATATTAGGACCGTTCTACAGCGGGCTCAGCGACCCATCGGCGCTTGCGGAGGCTCGCGAGGACGTCATGCCGGAACTGGAACAGATTGATGAATTAGTCGGGGAAATGAACGGTCATACTGATAACATCATGAGCTACCATTTCGCTACATTCTGGCTGCGGATGCGGTGGCTCGAGGAACATACTGAATTCACAAATTGGGTCGATGAATTTGATGCCCTTTCTGACTGGTTGGACCGGGCTCGCGAGGAAGACCCGATCAAAAAAACGGAGCCCGACAAGCAAAGCACAATCAAAACCTACGAGGAACACTACGTGGACAATTAATCCTGGTTTTCCAGTTCTTCCCGGGTTACGCTGTGCCGGTATTCGAACATGGATTGCAGCTTGCGCCGAACAAACCATCCAAAAAGAAAGTCTCCGAGCGCACCGAAGGGAACTGCGTACTCCACGTGATCCCTGAGCCGGCACCTTGACTCATCCTCCGGGATGACTTCGTGGGTGTGAACCCAGTGGGCGAATGGTCCCTCGACCTGGACGTCCTCGAACTGACGTCCCTCCTCGTAGTTTTGATGGCGGGCCAGCCAGTTCATTGAGAATGGCCCAAACCCAATTTTAAGGACAACGGTATCGTCATCCTTGATACTACCATTCCGTTCACCGACTGAGACCGGATCGCCGGGAGGAATTAATTTTTCAAGCGCATCGTCGGTTTTGTGCCAGTCAAACACCTTCCTGGCCGGAGCTTCAATAACCGATTCCTTCTCAAAGATCCGTTTCTTCATGATTAGCCTCCATGGGGTCCAATATCTTTCTAACCTTTATTTGCTTGAGGTACGATTATAGAAGACTTTACCGCCCTCCGGAAAAATGAATCCCAACAACGATGTTCCTAAATGACTTTGTGGCACTCCCCATCCTAATTAAAGCAATTTTTTGGTTTCCTATTCAATCCCACCTATCATCAGGTATCTGCGTCTAGATAATGATTCAGTTTGAGGGTAAAGGCGACCTGGGACAAAATAAATTTTTAGGGATTTTTGACGAAAACACTATTTTGCGGAAATGATTTACTGAGGAAACAGTCAGGTTAACCGGTGGATAATCTCACTCTGATCGGGATAAATTTCTAGCAATTCCTCCCGGTCGGCGAGTTCGTAATCCTCGAAGCGAAACTCCGGAATAACGGTGCAGGTCACGAGTGTATAGTTGTCCTCCACGGTGGCCCCGAACCAGGTCCCTCCCGGTACCGTCACCTGTGGATTTTCTCCGCTTTCCAGGTTCGGACCCAGAGTTCGAGTTTCATAACTGTCGTCATCCAAAAGGTGCAACCGCAGGGAACTTCCCCAGTGATAGCACCAGATTTCGTCTCCATGAAGTCGGTGAAACCGGCTAACGTCATCGGCCGGGAGCAAGTAAAGGATGGCGGACACGGCCCGTCGTCGGGATTCGGTGGGGGTCTCTCCCTCGCTGTGACGAAGTGTCGTACTAGACTCGTAGGTTCTCCGGTAATATCCACCCTCGGGATGGGGCTCTAAATCAAGCCGATCGATGAGTTGTTCGACAACCTCGTCCATCAGCTGTCCGGCAGAATTTTCTCGGGAGTAAACGGAGGCTCAAAAACGCCGTGTTCAGTAACGAGGTAATCAACCAGCTCGGCCGGTGTTGAATCAAACGCAGGATTGTAAACATCAACGGCTTCGGGAGCATTGGGCTCTCCGTATATCTCAAGCAACTCCTTTTCGTCGCGCAGTTCAATCTCCACGTCCTCGGCCGTGGAGGTAGGATCGATGGTGGACGTCGGCACGGCCACTATAACGGGTATATCGTGTCGGTTTGCAATCACGGCGTGTTTGTATGTACCAATTTTATTGTAAACAAGGGCCTGGTGATCGTACGATTCCCCGGCGTCCAGGAGAACTCGATCGGCGCCGACGACCAGTGCGTCAACTCGACCTTCCTGGAAGCACAACCCACTGGCATTATCGGGTATCAGTATTGTCTCGACATCGTGCTCCATTAATTCCGTCGTCGTAATTCGGGAGCCTTGATTAAGTGGTCTTGTCTCGTTAGTGATCACATCCACGTCCTTGCCGGCCTCGTGAGCGGAATAGACAATTCCAAGGGCAGTTCCCCATTCGACGGTCGCCAGTGATCCTGCGTTACAGTGGGTCATGACCGTCTGGCCGGATTCAAGTAATGTTTCTCCATTGCGTCCGATACGTTTGTTGGTTTCAACGTCTTCATCTGCCAGGGTTTCGGCGGCCTCAAGGGCTTCTTCCCGTAGTTCCTCAATACTCATCGATTCATCCAGCGAATCCAGGACCCGCTGAACCCCCTTCGACAGGTTCACCGCCGTCGGACGAGCGGAAGCAATTTTGTCGGCATCATCACGCACACGGTTCAGTAACGTTCCGGTATTGTTCGCCTCGTGTTCGCGGGTGGAGAGAGCTACTCCATAAGCTCCCGCGGCCCCGATGGCGGGAGCACCTCTCACACGCAGCGTTTTGATGCTCTCAATAACGTCACTCACCGTTTCGGCATGAAACTGTGTGACAGTTTCAGGGAGTTTTGTCTGATCGACCATCACGGGACAATTTCGCTCGGAATCCCACTTAATTGTTCTCACTGTCATCAGACTCAGAGGGGTTCTCCTGACCGTAATCCTCAAATTTCCGGCGAGCCTCCAGCACCTCCTCGGCGGAGAGTTCGTTGGGGGCACCGATCATCCGTGCCTGGCACTCGATGCGGGCCGTAAACTCCACGGCCTCGGCGGCTTCAAACGCATGCTCCAGGGAGTCACCGACCACTACCTGACCGTGATTCGCGAGAAAACAGGCGGACGTTGCCGCACGCTGCATTTCCTCGAGAACGGCGGCGGCCAGTGTTTCACTTCCGTAGGTATAATACTCAACCAGCGGAACTTCGGGACCGGCCAGTGCCGCCGCGTAGTGAACGTACGACAGGGATTCCCCGAGTGCCCCGAGCGTTGTAGCCCACGGGGAATGTACGTGAACGATTGCGCTACAGTCCAACCCATCGTAGAGGGATCGATGCACCGGCAGTTCACTGGAGGGATCCAGGCTTCCTTCGAGGAGTTCCCCGTTAAGGTCAAGAATTGGGAAATCTCCTGGTTTCATTTCGGAATAACTTACCCCGGTCGGCGTAATACTGAACTCAGACTGACTCCGGAGGCTGTAGTCGCCGGATTTCCCGGGGGTCAGCTCATCCATCCGATCAGTGTAAGCAGCCATCGTATTCCGTAAATTTTCCGGCATTATCTCGTGCTCCCTTTGTGGATCATTTCAAATAAACTATAAATCATGAAGCACTCCGGTTGAAAGTACAGAAAGGGCTTTTTAGACTTTCGCTTTCTATGAAGTTACTCCATCACCTCTGAATTCTGGAAGGGTGGCTTCCCATCGAACTCGATGGTCCCCTGGGACTCCTCGTTGGTACAAGTTTACTGGAAGCCGGGATTTTCGGTGGGTTTACCCGGACACCGGTCCAGACAGAATGGGGATCCGTGGACGTCCTCAAATCCCAGAACATAGTCGCTCGTCAACGTCACGCCTTCTCCGACGGTTATCGCCCACCCCACCGGATCAATCACCAAGCCAACATTCAGGCTCTCGCAAACCGGGACGTGTCGACCATTCTGGCGATACAATCCACAGGGTCATTAGATCCCGAGATTACACCCGGAACGTTTGTCGTCCCCGATGATTTCATTAACCCCTGGGCGCCGGTAACCTTTTACGACGATGACCGTGGACACGGTGTAAGCGAATTTTCCAATCCCCTGCGTAAGTCGATTCTTGAATCACTACAACTCCAGGACCATCCCTACAGAAATAGTGGGATTTACTTTCAAACAAGAGGCCCCCGTTTTGAAACACCTGCCGAGGCAAACCTTCTTGCCGATTATGGTGATATCGTCGGTATGACCGCGGGGTCGGAAGTCACCCTCGCACGTGAAAAGGACATGGATTACGCAACCGTCTGCTCGGTGGATAACTACGTAAACGGAGTCAGCGGGGAATCCATTGACATGGAGTCATTCGAGGCCTCCGTTGATGAACACGTTCCGACAGTGGTGGACGTACTCGAAACGATCTTAAAACGAAGCTTCAACCTTACCCTGCCGGAGGGGTAACATGAGTTTATTGATTGAAGAGACACAGCATGATGGTGAGACGGTTGATATCCTGGTCAAAGATACGACCATCCGAACCGTTGGATCCGTTTCGGACACCGATAAGCAAGCCGCTGACCGAGTCATTGAGGGACGTGGGACCCTGGTGGTACCGACGCTCAAAAATGGCCATACTCACGCCGCAATGACGTTATTCAGAGGGTTCGGTGACGATCTTCCACTTCAGGAGTGGCTGGAGGAAAAAATCTGGCCCCTTGAGGACAATTTAACGGAGGAGGACGTCTACTGGGCGACTCGCCTGGCCTGTGAGGAAATGATACGCACCGGCACAACCTTCTTTAACGATATGTACTGGGAATTTGACGGTACCGTGGAGGCCGTCGCCGACAGCGGGATTCGCGCCATGGTGGCCGGGGTCTTCATTGACCAGTTCGACGAGGAACTCGCCGAACAACAGAGACAGGCCAACCGAGAACTGTACGACCGGGTGGAGGAACTCCCCGACCGAGTACAGTTCGCCCTCGGACCCCACTCGATTTACACCGTCTCCCCGGATAGCCTCGAGTGGGTCGCACAGTTCTCCCGAGACCACGACCTCTACACTCATATTCACCTGGCGGAAACGAAACACGAAGTCGAACAGTGCAAGGAAAATCACGGCACGACCCCCGTCCGCTACCTTAACGAATTAGGTTTCTTTCACGATAGAGTTGTAGCTGCCCACGGACTCTGGATGGAGGACGAGGAAATTCAAATACTCGCCGACAATGACGTCTCAGTGGTCTACAACCCTATCTCAAACCTGAAACTGACCTCGGGGAGTGACTTTCGTTATCAGGACCTGAAGGAAGCGGGCGTCGACGTCTGCCTCGGAACGGATGGGGTCGCGTCGAATAACAATTTTAATCTTTTCGAGGAAATCAAGACGGCTTCAATTCTCCAGAAAAACCGTAACGGAGACGCAACCGTCCTTTGGACTTGCCAGCACGAAGCCAGCGGAGATCTTTGGTCTTAACGCAGGGCGAATCGCCGAGGGTAATAGTGCGGACCTGATGCTGGTCGACCGTCAGGCTCCTTCAATGGCACTCGCCGATGTTCACGACACCAAATCACACTTGAGCTACGCCCTAACACCGGACACAATCAAGACGGTCCTCTGCGACGGTGACATCCTCAAACACAATGGCTCGACCACGGATGACAGGGAAACGATAATCGAGCGATTTAAGACTATTGCCCGGGACTTATGTTACTGATCGGACTTTATTAACAACTTCGAAGGATTAATTGATGTATCCCAGGGCTTCAAGTTTCTTGCGATCAGTTTCATTGATAACGAATCCCTCCGGGTATGTCTTTTGCTCGAAAAAGCGAATAATTTCGTAAAGCTTGCTTCCCATCTCCGCGGCCCCCGGACGTTTGTCGATTAAGTTTCGCCGCTCGATAAAGTTGCCCGTAAGATCGTAGTACTCGTCGTATAACTCCGTCTGGTAGAAATACTTGTTGGTGCCATCGGTGAGGGCGTATCGTTTTCCCACCTCGTAGTTGGCGGCTGCTCGTCCTTCGAAGGGATAATTAACCGGATCGGTGGTTGCCTGCAGGAACCTGACACGAAACCATTCCCGGAAGCTGATTCCTTCGTAGGTTCGACGCTGCATGAGGGCGTAACCAAATTCTCCGGTGTTTTCATTTTTGACCAGGGACTGAAGGGGACTTCCCTCGAAGGGGAGATTCCGGACCTCTCGAAGCGTACCGGAATCGACTCCCGCGTAGTGTAGGATCGTTGGTGTAATATCCGTCAGTTCAACAGCGGTTTGAATAGTTTTATTCGGCCCTGTGTCCTCTGGCCAGTCCAGGATAAGAGGGACGTGAACCTGTTCATTGTAGATATGCATATCGTGGGCCCAGTAACCGTGGTTTCCCATCCCCTCCCCATGATCGGCCGTCAGCACAGTGAAGGGTTTCTGGTCGCGAAGCCGGCGGAACGTATCGTAAAAGCTCTTAAGAAGTCTATCAACGTGACGTATTTCGCTGTCGTAAAGTTGATAGGCGGGAATACGCCTGGGACCAGCCTTCAGATCGAAGCCCCGTTGCTGTTCGATGTATTCAATCCAACCCCCCCTTTTTTCGTCGTCCCTCAAGCTTACCGACTTTAGTTCATTGGGACGTTTTGTGTAGGGAGAGTGTGGATCGTAAAAATGAACCCACATGAACAACGGTTGAGTATCCGAAACCTGCCGAAGCTGATCCTCGGCTCTGGCAACCGTCCGTTCGGCCGGCCGATACGGTAGGTAATCCTTCCCGCCACTCATTTCGGAACGATACCACTTGTCCTCGGACTCGGGATCGTCAAATAATTCAAATCCCTGACTTAAGTTGGAGGGAGAAAAATGTGACTCCGTACTGACGGCCCCGGCCGTCTGGTAGCCCGCCTTCCGCAGGATCTGCTGCAGTGTTGTGATATCACTGTTCATCCCCTGTCCGTTCTTTCGGACGCGATGCTGAAGCGGGTACAGTGAGGTCAGAATGGAAGCATGTGCGGGGGCCGTCACCGAAGTCGGGGAAAACGCTCGAGTGAACGTTACTCCTCGCCCCGCTAACGTATCCATAAAGGGTGTTGTGTTCTTGGGATAGCCCATGAACGAAAGGTGATCCGCCCGGAGGGTGTCCACCGTGACAAGAAGGATATCCCGGTTTTTACTGGAGGTTTTACGTTTTGCGTAATCCGATGCGGTCGTTCTATTTAGTAGTTTTGGCACGGAGACGGAAGTATTATCCGAATCTACATCCAGTCCATCTCCGCCCCAGGTGCTCACCAATTCAGGCACAAAGATTGTTGCTAAGGCCACCAGCACGGCGAAGAACAGAATAAGGAAACCATAACCAATCAATCGTAGGTACTTCATCAGTTATCAGTATGACTCCAATACAAATAGCTAAAGTAATACTCGAGGTGGTTTGGTTTAGAATTCATCGATACAGTAAAAGAAG
This sequence comes from Salsurabacterium abyssinicum (SeqCode), assembly GCA_042219765.1. Lineage (GTDB taxonomy): Bacteria > T1Sed10-126 > T1Sed10-126 > T1Sed10-126 > CAZEBV01 > JBDGPI01. The sequence continues at coordinate 155 of JBDGPI010000084.1, read as the reverse complement.
ATATCCAATCGGGGGAACCAATGACAACGCTCTGCCTGGAAAGGATGTCTTAACGAGGAAGTTTGGACAAGTACTGAAGTTATTACTTTAATGTTTGAGTGTCCTGAGCCGATTGAAGACGAGGATGTTTCCGGTGACGAGGAAACTGAAACCCA
>JBDGPI010000083.1:7355-11599 GCA_042219765.1 Salsurabacterium abyssinicum (SeqCode) | reverse complement strand
GTTAGTGGCAGTCACCGAGAGCGGACACTCTTATCCCCTTAAGAAAAGTACGTTTGCCCCTTACGACCCATACTTCTGGGGAGGATACGAAACACTTGCGTATCTTGTTGAAGACAGGATGCTCTACAACTCGGCGTCAACGGACCAAAAAGCTCAGTTCCTGAACAAACTCTACCGTTCGGAGCAAACGCTTTCATCGCTTAGAGCCCGGGTAGGAACATCCTTCTACAATCCCAGGAAAGCCAAAAATTTTACCGAATTCGTCAAGCGAACGATTCGGCACCGGCGGGACCTATCAAAATATTATAATTTTATAGAACATCTAGGTCCCCCCCGAATCCTCCTCACCGATCAATTTGAAAATGGTGTTTACCCGTCGGAAATCAGCGGAACGATCAAATCGATCAAAGTTAATTTTATCGAGGCAATTTACAAAAATCACAACCATACGATCCGAAGTCACCGTACAGTACGAACTATTCCCATTTCCTAAAAACCAGACCTCTGGCTGCAATCGACAGTGATGTCCACTCGGGAACTCCCGGGTTGATTCAATTATTCAAGTGCTAGGAAAACACTTCCGATCTCGAAGCCGTACTCCATTATCTGGGAGCCCGACTACATTAGACTCTAACCCAGGTTTTCCTCTTTACCGACCTTGCCAGTTCCCGATTCACGGAATTCAATTACTTTCGGCAAGCGAAGTGAATAAAGGATCACTTGATGTAACCCAGTCCCCGAAGATTTTGCTTCTCCGCCCCTGTAATATCACGCAGCGGAACGGATGATCGCCTGGGCCTGGAATCCGCACCTAATTGACGAAACAACATCTTTCGAAGGTCGGCGGCCCGTTCCTCGCTGTTACTGAGGTTATTCGATTCAACCGGGTCCGACCGTAAGTTATAGAGTTCATTGCTTCGCTTGCCGTAATCGTAAATCAATTTGAAGGGATGGTTAACGATCGCTGCCTGGGTAATCCAGCCTTCGTCTCCCTTCTCCGCCAATGCGTAGTTGAAACTGGTATCACTGACGGATCGATAAAAAGAATTCCCGGACATGTCCCCCTGATCAGCACCAGCGTAATCCAGAACCGTGGCGGTTAAATCGATTGATTCCAGTGTCGATGAAGCAAGACGACCAGGAACTTTATGATCATCGGGAAATTTGATCACGAACCCCGGGTTGATCGTCGTCTCGTAGAGGTTGGCCCCATGAGCGTAGCTTCCGTGATCGTAAAGTTCCTCCCCGTGATCTCCCATTATTGTAATCAAGCTACCGGAGGATAGACCCAGTTCCCTTAACGACCTCAAAAATGGTCCCACGACCCGACGATCGTAGAGGTTCAATTGTGAAGCGTACAGTGTTCGTAAGTAACGGACCTCCTCGGGCGTTAGGTCAATCTCGCCCTGTTTGATTTTTCGGGCCAGGCTCGTGGAACGAAACGCAAACCGTCCCGCCGGATAGACGTTCCCTCGACTGTAGTAGGGTGTGAAGGAAAGAAACGGATGATTCAAATACGCCTTCGAATAAGGATGATGAGGGCCTTTCAGGTGAAGGTAGACGAAACGTTTGGAAGGCTCTTCTCGAAGCAACCAGAACAACGCTCGATTGACACTACTCAAATCACCCTGGTAACCGTCCCCGGGACTGAGCCATATCTCAAACCCCTGGTTGAAGCGGTAGCGGCTACCAATGTGACTCGTCATAACCGATCCGAAGTTCCTGTAGCCCCGCCGCTCCAGGCGCTCGGCAAGCGTACGAAATTCCGACGGCAGTACGTGTCCCTTAAACTCGTCCTCACGAACACGGCCGCCGGTCATTACTCCATGGTCCCGAAGGTACCGTCCCGTGAACAGACTGGCTGTGGAGGGCTTCGTCCAACTTGATTGAACGTAATAGTTAGGAACTCTCACCCCTTTTTTGCTGAACTGATTAATGTTGGGCGTTACCGGCATATCGTACATGACCTTGCCGAGATAATCGCTCCGAAGCGCATCAAGAACCAGAAAAAACACCGTATCGCCCGACGTGAAATCTCCCAGCACAAAACCGTATCGCTCTATACCGTCCTGGATTGGCACACTGAAGGGATACGGCCAGGCTTGAGCTTGGCTGGGATTAAGCGTCCGAAGTCGATCGGAGTCACGGGATTCTCGAATCAACCCCTCGGTGGAATACCAGTAACCCGTTATTCCTACCTTTAACCCGGCAATGAAAACAACCAGAACCCCAATAAGTATTCGCTCATCAACGGAAACAGACTGAAGCTTTGATCCGAGAAAGCGATAAAGTACCGCACCAAGGAAAACGGCTCCGTAACTCAGAACGAACGGCAGGAGTGTCGACAGATAGAACCCCAGTTCCCGAAGGATTGACCAGCCGTAGAACCATCCTGCCAGATGAACACCACAAGCCAGTGCAACCAGGAAGTCAAACCGAACGTAAGGCCAGCGGGGAAGGTAATGAAGTAGATAACCCACCCCGAGAAACACCAGGACGAAATAGATCGTATGAAGAAGGCTGATGGGCGCCAAAAAATGAATCAAAAAGGGAGAAAAGGGCACCATCAAAAGTGAATAGAGAGCACCCAGTACCGACCAGATTAGTGTCTTCGTGGAAACTTTCATCAGGAACTCCGTTATTTAGCATAAGCCCGGTGGACTATACGGCGGTTGAGATTTAATTTTTGACAGAGGCAGCTTCCGAATTACACCGAGCCCGTAAAATCTCATTCCTCAAGACTCGAACCGTCAGTTTAGGACAAAAACTAATCACATTGAATGACCAAAGCTGTCGCCTGGAATCGTCGGGGACCCGGTCCTCAAGCTCAAACCAGGATTCAGTGGAAAGGAGCGTTACCATCAGGGGGGATGCTAATGGAACATCTGCAATTCGAGGCCACTAAGGGTGTTAGAAAGAAGAATCACAGCTCAAATTCAACAGTTACTTCAAATCCCTCGTCGCTCGAGAAATCAATTTCACCATTGAGCTCGTACTCGGCAAGTGATTTAACGATATTGAGTCCCATCGAATCGGGGGACTTGAAATTGATTTCTCCATCGTAGCCGGCACCGAAATCGATCACCTGGAGTCGTATTGTCTCACGTTCCATAGTACCGAACGACAGGTGTATTCTGTTTTGGCCTCCTGGATCAGAACCGTGTTCAATAGCGTTACTGACTAATTCGTTGATGATTAGTCCACAGGCTATGGCCGTATCGAGATTTAATTCGATCGGTTCAACTTCAAGGAATACGTCGACGGATTCCTCAACGGCATGAGTTTCCAGAAGATGATCACAGATATCATTGATATAGACCTGAAAGTCAACGCGATCCAGCGTCTCGGACTGATAGAGGTGTTCGTGAATCATCGCCATCGATCGGATTCGATGGATACTATCCTCAAACGCCTCCTTCAGTCTGGACGAGTTCGTTTTTCGCCTCTGAAGTGAGAGTAAACTGCTGATGATCTGGAGATTATTCTTCACACGATGATGAATTTCCTTCAGCAGCGTTTCTTTTTCTCTGAGTGTCGTTTTTAGTTCACTCTGGGTTTCCTTCAAACTGGTTACGTCTTTGTAGTGTTCAATCCGTCCCCCCTCGAACACACCTGATTCAATCGGCTGGCTTGAGTATTCAAGCCAGCGTTCGGCCCGATTTTCGTCCCCACTTATGTGGAAAATGTGTTTTCTGACTTTCTTCTCCCGCTCGTAGGTTTCGAACAGTTTCTCCCGATATCGTTCCCCGTTTTCAAATATTGAGGTAAGACGGGAATTAATCAATTTACGGACGTCTTCCCCCACAAGCTTCTGGCGATCGATGCCGTAGTACTCCTCCATCGCGTCGTTGATCCAGGCAACGTTAAAGTCAGCATCGAGGATACAGAGCCCCGTGGGAGCACTGTCCAGCATGTCCTCGGTTAAGCGGCTGTACTGCTGTTCGCTTTCCTGATAGGACTCCAGCAGTCGTCGATCCTCGGTTATGTCACGCCCCTCCATCACGAGGTAAACCACTTGATCGTTTTTGCCTGTGACGGGTTCAAATGTAAAATTCACGTAGCGTTTATCCCCTGAGAAGGTATAAAAAGCCGTCTGAAACTGCAGGGAATCACCGGGTTTCAGCTGGGGTAAGGTCTTACTGAGCTTTGATTTGATTTCCTCCTTGTCCCGCCACCAGGGTGTGTCCCAAACGGGTTGATCAAGAAGATCGCTCTTCTCCGTCTCGAGGATCTCCATTAACGCC
>JBDGPI010000083.1:6907-7345 GCA_042219765.1 Salsurabacterium abyssinicum (SeqCode) | reverse complement strand
ACACTTATCAAGGAACCATCTGGCTTCAGAAGCCCCTGGAAGGTCGTAGAAGCACTGTAAAACGACAGCAGATCCTCCTGGACGGCTTCCGGGTTCTCCTGTTCGAGAGCCATGCAGAGTATCCCCTGACAGTTGCCCTCGGTTGTCATTAAGGAGCGAAGGGAAAGCAACACCGGAACCGGATCGCCCATCAGTGGAGTCACTGTAGCCTCATGCAGGAAAAACCGATCATTCCGTGCCATCCGATTGATCGTCTCGAAATCTATTTCGTCCCGGGACGAAAAAATTTCCTCCACGGAAGCACCTTCAAGTTCGGAAGCTTGTACTCCGATCAAGGACCGAAACCGCCGGTTCATTGTTTTGATGCGACCGTCCAGGTCCAAAACGAATATTCCGGCGTTGACCGTGTTGTAGACGTCCCAGAGGTAATCCGAAGAA
>JBDGPI010000083.1:3793-6897 GCA_042219765.1 Salsurabacterium abyssinicum (SeqCode) | reverse complement strand
AATACGTTCCTGGCTAATATCATGAGTGGAGGACAGGGATTTCTTTTTGTGCAGGAGTTCGGGTCGTTCGACCGGTTCCGGGGATGACTGTTGTTCGTCCAGAATAAAGCCTTCGGGGATGAGAGCCTTTTTGATGCTTTTAACCAGGGTTGAGGGATCCAGCTCTTCCTTACGAAGATAGTCTTTGATGTCCTTACTGACAGCCTTTGCAGCCACTTCCTCACTCCCCTGGCCGGTTAACATCACTATCGGCACCGTTAGACCTTCCTGGCGTATTTCCGTCAGTACGTCAAACCCCGTCGTACCGGGAAAACGATAATCGAGAAACACAAGGTCAAAATCACTGGCTTTCAGGGCCGAAAGACACTGTGAAGGATGGTTTTCCGCTTTGAGTTCGATGTCCCAGGGGACGGATTCATCGCTAAGGTAACGCTCGATCATCTCAGCATGGGCCAAGTTATCGTCGGCTACCAGAATGGACAGATTGTCCGTAACCATGTTAACCCCCTGTTCCGGGGAGTATTAACCCTCTTGAGTCAGAGATCATTAGGTCAATCAAAAGAAACCGTAAAACGTCTCCCCTTTCGTAACGTGTATGCATATTATCTCAGATTTTGAGGGCGGAAGCCATACTGTTCGGACTTTCAATGATAAGTGATTCACATTTTCCAATTTTTATGCATTGATTTTGAAGTGCTAATTCACTCCGGACGAAAAACTTACCCTAACTTTGATAAAGAGTGGATAAAATCCAGGTGTCATAGAATATTGAATCTCTACATAAGTCAACCACTTTCAATCAAAGAATTATCAGAGTTAAAAAACCAAAACCCACCAGAGCACAACCAACATGAACAGTAATTAGTATGGTTGAGGTACCTCGCCTGGCAATTCGTATTAATCCCTGAAGGATTCCAAAGAGACCGGCGAGAAGGAACCCCGAAATCGCCCCTTCCTGGTAAATCGAGACTTCCCAGGTGTTCCCGAGTGAAAAAAGAATCGCCAGTCCAATTACACCACTCCATCCCAGCAGAGCGTGAAAGGAAAGTCCGGCTGGATGAGGGTACCGGGAGGTCCAGAAACACCAGAGTAGCCAGAGGCCGATTAGTCCAGCGCCGACAAGCAGTGAGAGAGGAAGAATCACGATCCTTCACCGGGAAGCGCGACAGCATCAAGCCAGTACTGCTGGACGAGTTGCAAGCGCCGACGGTAAAGTTCCTGATTATTCGGTTTTACGATGTAGGAATTGGCCCCGGTTTCGTAGCACCAGGTCCGATCCTCCCGACTGTTGGACGTCGTCAAAATCACAACAGGAATACTGCAAAGCACCTCGTCCGTTTTTAATTCCTTTAAAATAGACCGTCCGTCGGTTCCGGGTAAATTCAAATCTAGCAAAACCAACACTGGTGGGATTTGTCGATCACCGAAATTCGACGATACAAACTCGAGGGCCTGAGTTCCCGTATTGATGCTGTGGATTGGAATCGAGCGGTCCATTTCTTCAAATACCCGCTCCAGAACACGAACATCGGCCGGATTGTCCTCCACGGCAAGAACGTACTTTTCCTCACTGGTGGTCATGTCCTTTCCCCTCCGTCACCGAGAGTGAACTTAAAGTGGGCTCCCTCACCGGGTTCGGACTCAACCCATATATCACCGCCGTGCTGGTCCACGATCCGACGACAGATCGACAGCCCAATCCCGGTTCCTTCGTAATCCTCCCAGGAGTGCAGGTGCTTAAAGGGCTGGAATATCTCCTCCTGTTTGTCGGATGGAACACCGGGTCCGTCATCCTTTACCCCCAGAGTCCATTGACCCTTCTCCTGCGTTGCTGTGATACGAATGGTTCCCGATTCGTCTACCCCGTACTTGAGGGCATTACTGATAAGATTTTTAAATAGATCCGACAGGAGAGCCGGATCCGCAGTAACCTCCGGAAGATCATCCCATTCTATCCTGACGGCCTTCTCCTCCATGGAAGCTTCCAGGTGTTGAAGCGCCTCATGGACGGACTCCTCGACCGAAACGTCGGTCGGCTCCAAATCCTGTCGGGAGGTTCGAGACAGTTTCAGAAGGGAGTTGATTAATTCGCTCATACGATCGGCGGAGTCACTTATGAATTCGATATCCTCCTTGACCTTCCCTTTGACGTCCCCGAGGTCCTCCTCGAGAAAACCGGCGTAGGTTTGCATCGTCCGAACCGGCTCTCGAAGGTCGTGGGACGCCGCGTAGATAAACTGTTCGAGTTCCTCCGTTCGCTCCTGTACCTTCTTCTCCAGTGTACGGTTCACTTCTCGGAGCTCCTGTTCGGCCTCCCGGCGCTGCTTTATTTCATCCTTCAACTGCTGGGGGCTCGGAAGCTCGAGGGCCCGGGGAATCAAGGGCCAGAGAGCAATGGCCGTTACCGCCGAAACGGCCGCAGTGGCCACCTTCACCATACCTTCCGTCCAGTAAAAGGGTTCCCAGGTGGTCCAGATTTCCATGAAATGAGACGCACCGCAAAAGAGTATGAATGACGCAAACATGACGAACATCCAGCTAAAAGCAAGGTCCCGCCGTTTGCGCACAAAGTACGCCAGACCCACTGGAATGGAAAAATAGGAGATGCCAATTACGGCATCGGAAATCACGTGAGTCCAGAGAATACCCGGATTCCAGAGAAAGCAACCACCATGAGGCATAAATTCCGTCGTCATTTTTTCGAAAAAATCAAACATGATTGGCCACCTCAAGAAGAGCAAGAGATCTGAAGACTTTAGATTCTGGTTTATGCCCGGTTACCGGTGAAAAGCAGAAAACGGTTGGAATGTTGGAGTGATGAGTGGAGTGGCTCATTTGTGACGTTGGGGATAGGAACACGGCAACTTGTGTCATTTCATACCATCCCTAAGGGTACTTATAATGATCGTCCAAACCCCGAGAACCCGAATTCACAGTGAAATGATCCCACCAAAGACGTCAAAGGATGTCACAGTAAAACGTCTTACCCTCTACCCCGATTATGGTCATTCCCCGGGTGTAGTACAAGAATTCCCGGGCGATGCTACGATTTTCAATTGTCGGAGTTGCTTAATCACACTTAACCCGTTGTGTTCGGATCATTG
>JBDGPI010000083.1:0-3783 GCA_042219765.1 Salsurabacterium abyssinicum (SeqCode) | reverse complement strand
TTCCCAAAGGTTTTGGACGATCCACCGCTTCAATTCAGGAAACCGGTTGACCCTGGAGTATGGTCGAGGGTTTATAATATTCTGGTACGATGCTGCCCAATTGACGGTTAATCCTTCGTGATGGTTTCTTGAAGGGACCTATTTGATTTGAGTTAAAGATACAATCGGAAGTTAGGCTTAAAGCTTGTAACACCAACGTTGGATCATCACTTCCGGCCGGTTCAGAAGCAATTTCACCTTTGTCGCGCTTTTTAAGCAGGTGGCTGGGATTAAATGACCCTGGAAAGTGATAGGAGGGATTAAAATGGCCGGATCAAACGACAATAAGGACTCCTTTGTCGGCAGGCTTGCCGGGTTTTTTGCCGTCTTCTTTTCGTTTCGTTTCTGATGAGTGGTGGGTTATCTCCTAACCGTCTCGGGATTAGGCGGTCTGGCTTTTCTTAACCACTGGCTGAAATGGTACGCCGCCCACGCGTACTGGTTTCTCGGTACAGCCCTGGCATTTCTGGGGATTGCCGTGTACTTTCTGCTCTATAAATACCCCAGTCGGAAAAACAGACTGTTAATGGGTTTAAATGTGGGCGCCGTCACCGTTCTTTTCTGGTATTACTGGACCTAAACGAGATCCCCCCTGTGTCGTTAATCAACGATTCGAGTCGTATCGTCATTCCCTGAGTCGACCGGGGGCGATAGGCTTTCGAGAATATTACACTTCGAGAGAGGGCCTTCCCCGGGACAGGCTTCAGCCAGGTCAGTAAGACTCTCCCGCAGTGTTTTCAGGTGTTCAATTTTCTCCTCGATTTCCTCAATCTTTGTCTCTGTTTTTTCCAGGATATCCGCCGCGGAACCCTTACCGTCCGCAAGTTCCAGAAGATCGTCAATTTCGGCCAGAGTGAACCCCAATGTCTGGGCCCGCTTGATGAATTTGATTCGCCGCACCGTCTCCGGGGGAAACTGGCGGTAGCCCCCGTCCGTTCTGGGAGGTTCCTCGATCAGCCCCCGTTGTTCGTAATAACGAACAGTATCGTTGTTAACTCCGGCATCCTCGGCCACCTGACCGGTTGTTAACCCAATTCTGACCAACCTCCTTAACAACGAGCGCAAGGTCCTTTTGAGACATGGCAAAAACCGGGTCGCCAGCCGATCCGACAAATCGAAAGATGATCATTCACGCATAGCTCGGAACCGGAATTCGTAAACAGATGACTGAATCACGGATTACCATGAAACAGTAATCCCCGGGGAGAAAAATACTGGCGTATGCACATCAAATCTTGCTGTGCGGTGTCGGTTACTCCAGGATGAAGGTTATTTCGAGTTTCACCCGGTACTCCTTGATCGATCCATTCTCGACCTTGGCCTTCTGCTCAATGACTTCCAGTCCAGTAATGTTCCGTAGTGAATTGGACGCCTTGTCCAATCCATGATCAACGGCGTCCTTAAAACTCTTCTCGGATGCAGCGGTTACCTTCGTTACTCGTGCAACATCAGCCATAAATACTACCTCCAGAATAGAATAAGTTAACTTGAACCCTTTCTCCCCAATTAATCCCATCCAATAGAATGTTTGTCAAATTTTGTCTCGTACTGGAGGAGCCAGTCTGATGGACAAGCAAACTGAAGACAACCGAACTTTTTCTACAGGCCCGAAGGAGAGAGGGTAGTCCACGCCGAGGGTTTTAAATTTCCGTTACCAATACACTTCTGTGATCGGGTGAGCAGGAATGAGTTTAAAATTCCTGCTGGTAGCCAAGACTGAAACCAAGACTGTCGTACTCATTGTCGAGGCTCCTGGCAGTTATTCCGTAGGTTACACCCTCACGAATATTCCGGTTGGTACTAAGTTCGCGAAAGCCACTAAGGGAAACAGACATAAATTCCGTCGTAATTGTCTCGTTGCCGCTCAACCGCCTTGGCTGTTCCCCGCCCGAAAGGGACACGGAATACCGGTTACCCGACGGTGTGTAGTTATCGTAACTCAGAGTATGACTCAGCTGAGCACTGCCACCGCTTATCCGGCTGGCCGACAGCGTGTAGGCGCACTGATAGTAGCGCTTGCTCCAACCGGCCGTTGCTGAAAGTGACTGTGTGACAGGGGTATCGTAATCCGTGCGAAATACTGCAAAATCAAGGTAACCCGGGCCATCGGGAGCAACGCCAAAGCCGGCATATGCCGAGTTTCTAGCGACAATTTTAGAGGAGGGACTGAAACTTCCCCCGGCGTTAAAGCTATAAATGGATCCGGGAGGGTAATAAAAATACGACGCACTAAGGGTCTGGTCGGATTGGTTGAACAGCGACGCCTGCTCCAGGGAAAAGGAAACATCCGAACTCCTGGTAAGATAACGAACCAACCCGAGGCGCAGAACATCCTGAGAGGGTAAGTCATTACTGAGAACCGAGTGAGTATACTTCACGTCAAATTGCCCCACGGGGGAATTGGCGGCCTCAGCAACGGAAAAATTTAAAACCCCCCCGTTTATGACGAACACCAGCAGGGCAACAACTGTTATTCGACCGTACCGAAACCCAAACGGCAACATTGGTTGGTCAACTCCCAGCACTCCAAGTTTCCTCAGGGGCAACTAATTTAACGCGTTCGACTTGAACAAGTCATGGCTCAAGCGACATACATCAGCCCTGAGTCAGTAGAAGAATACGGTCAGCTATTGAGAGCTTCCCTGAACGCCTTGTGGTACCGCTTGGACATCTCGGCATCGGAAGAAACTTCACGGATGGCCTTCTCAAACTCTTTTTCCGTTAAATCGTGTTTCGAAAGGATCTGATTCGCCTGATCGGGATTCTGGTTTATCTCCGCCCCGATCTTACCGAGTTTTTCGGGGGATAACCCCATACTCGTTGTTTTCGTGGCGCAACCGAGGATCATCATAGATATCATTGCCAGGATGGTGAGGGTCAAAATCCGTGAATTGGGTCTAAGAGTGGTCATAACAATCAGTCCTCAAGTGGAATAGCTATTGTAACCCGCAGAATAGCTGATTGTGATAAAGGGGCAACCGAAGCCGGTTGCCCCCATCACAAAACCTGACTGTAAGTAAGGATTCCTACAGGATGACTTCAACCCGAAGTCTAACGGCCGGGATTACTCGGAGCCGGACGACTGCCACTGGCAGTACCCGCTTCACCGGGACTGGCACCTGCTCCAGCGGCCTCGGAGGGACGCTGCTGGCGCCGGTCACGGACATCACGTTGTTGCCGTTTACGCATGGTCTCGGAGTCCCGTTGTTCCGGCATCACGCTTTCGACCTTCTTGCGTGCGTCGGCCGGCATGAACTCTTTCGCAATGGGCGGAGGACCAGCCACGTCCTCTCCTCCGGCCGGAATACCTTCCTGACGGAGACGCTCGTGAATAGCACTGGCAAGTTCCTCGCCACGGAGACCATCGTTAACGCTGGCGACGACAAAATCACCAACGGACGTGATACTCCCGACTTTAGCCGCTAAATCCGGGGTCTTGCTTAGCGTCTCGTTGAAAACGTCCGGTGACGCCTCGCCCTCGTTCAGCGCCTGAGTGATACGGTTGAGTTCAGTCTCAGGAATCCCGGCCTCGGCGGCGTTATCAACGGCCACGGGCATCTGAACAAGCTCCTGTACCGGTTCGGCTGCCGACACGGGACCGGACAGAAGTGCTATAGAAGCAACTAAGAATGCAATTAACGTAATCGAGCGATGCTTAAATGTCATAGTAGACCCTCCTTGGATCAGTTGAAAAAGCAGTCTGTTTTAAACTTTGCATCGTTGCTGCTTTCATCACCTCCCTGA
>JBDGPI010000082.1:0-17698 GCA_042219765.1 Salsurabacterium abyssinicum (SeqCode) | reverse complement strand
TTGGTGGTCGTCAGGTGACAGTCAAGCACGCACAGATCGTCGAAATCAACGAGGATGGTGGTTTTCACGGCGTTAAAGGACCGTTCGGTTCGCTGCGTATAATAGCGTGATGCCCGGGATCGTCCGAATCCGGTGGCATCAATGCCGCCAAATCCACTGAGGTCAAATGATTGGATTGTTTGCTTGAGCATCAACCGGCCGATCCTCATCGACATCCGTTCAAACGCCTTCTGGATGGTTGTGAAGTGCGGCATCACCTCGAGGTCTTAATGATCCCGGATCGGCGTCATCAGCTGGACGAAGTCGTGGGTTTCACGATAGGTCCAGTCGCACTTGATCCGGATAAGATTCATCACAATCAACTGGCGCTGAGTGTACGTCTTTTTAGAGTATTTGTGGCCGTATTTGGGAACACAGTCTTTGGTCAGATCAAACGCAGCCCAGACAAATTCTTGGAATTCATTCATGTCCGATTCCCCCTCTCGAGTTATTCTCGGAGGGGGAATTGTTTTTCTTTACTTAACCTCTTTCAGGATTTCTACAGAGCCCTTTTCAACCAATACTACCCTCGAGCCTGGAAGATCAAAAAACCAAATCAATCAACCAGCCTCTTCCATGAGAAACGTTACTAACCGCAGTAGTCTTCCTACTTACCATCCGGGTTCCAGCGATAGTAAAGGTGGGCTCGGTCGACCGGTTCTCTAATTTCGAGTCCATCCTTCATAAGCCGGGATTCCTTCTTGAACGAATTCTTGCCGCGAACCTCGCCGAGCACCCCAACCATTGAAATATCTGAAGGGGAATACTTAATTGACGACTTTTCATCTCCCACGGAGAATTCATTGAGACTGAGCGATTGGCCGTTCGTAAGTTCAAATGATTCACCCACGTCATCCGGAGTAACGGCTATCCGACCCAATCCGAGGTTGATCTTAAACGGATATTCCCACGTGTGATAGTTCTTCGCAATCAGAGCCTTGAAGGTCTTTGGTTGGTTCCGTCGCCAGTGAACCTCCCAGTCGGCTTTGCTGGACCGTTTTGCCGAATGAAGCCCAACCGGATTACCGTTATCGTCCAGCGCCTGGAGGCCGTACAGGCGTTTTTCGTTGCTGAAGTCGAAATAATACTTATCCCCGTTTCGTGTATAAGACACCTCAACCCCCTCATGAGAAACACTGCCCTCGGACGATACCTCCATTTCATGTTGGGTTAGTCCGGTCGGTAAGGTCAGCTTAAGGGTACCGGCAAGGGACTTAATTGACTCAAACTTATGGCCAATGGAACTATTCTCTTCGAATGTAATAGGTGCGTGCAGGTTCAGGTAGGGTTTCTCGTAACCGGGCAAAGTATAATTGATCAATCCAGGTGCAGGAGGAGCTGTCGCGCACTGGTTGACCCGGGCGGAGGAAATTTCATCCATGTCGAGGGACGATCCGTCCCGCCTGGTAATCTTCTTTAGCGAGAAATCGACGTCACAAAACTTGCCGGAATAGAAAAACCCGGACCCAGCACCGGCATCCGAGAGGTTTGGAACCGGGGGCATTAAACCGTGTATTCTGAGGGTTGGCCGTCCGAAACTGATATTAACCCCCTCGATGAGGTATCGAACGGGACCATTAACGGATCCATACTTCGCCCTGGGGGGCTCATTGTCCTTAAAAAATCGATCGTAGTCGGCCTTCGTCCAATTCTTAACACCAATCTTTTCCATTTTTGCCCGGTTAATTTTAGGTTGATCCGAATCTCCGAAGAAAACCCCTAAAAGTATTAACAGACCAAATACGCCCAGAATACCGTAGACGATCTTCTTAACCATTATGAACACCCCAATCAGATAGGAATGATGAAAAATAATCAGTGAATCAATAATTGTTGGAACAAGCGACGAAGTGCCTCAGGTATGATCAAAACTTGATTTAAATGCCAAACCAGAATTTTATCGATCTTGAAACATTAGGCACTAAAAACACAATTTTCAAGCGGGTGACAGCAGTAAAATAAGACCAAAATCAGCACCATTGAATGGATCCTGTACCTGTTTAAACATTCAACCCATACGGCATTAGACGTAAAGTTGACTGTTCTCTGGTCCAGCTGTGTGAAAATTTGTCTCCCACAGGATTATTCCAGTTCATGTTCAAACGTAACCTGGGTTGTTACCTGGGGTAGAAACACAATTTAAGGTTTTCAGCCAATAAATGTACCTTGACTGCACCATTGGTGACTCTTACATTTCGAAACAAACCCACTGATATTTCCCTACGGGAGTGACAACCGTGTCTGGCTCAGGCAAACTGGAACAAATGGTCGACAACGTCCTTGACGAAGCGACCAACAAACTATCTGACCCGACGGACCAGGGACTGGACCGTTTACAGATGGTTCTTGACGAGCTGGAAGATTTGACCCTGGACCTCTGTCAGCAGGAATTCTCGGACGTTTACGACAGTCTTTGCAACAAACTTACGGACGGTGATCAGCTTTCAAACGACGAATGGGCCATCGTCGACATGATGATAGTCGGACCGGAGCGCTTCTACCTGAAACACGAGGACGACCTGGAACAATGGAAATCGGAATTACGGGATCTTTTCGATTTAATCGACAAACTGAAAAAAGACGGAATCTCCGATGTCACTGATTACCTTGAGTTGCTGGCTCGAATTCGTGAAGCGGGTACCGTCCTTCCCGATCTGACAAAGTACTACCGTGCAAAAGAACGGGTAAAGAGCTTCGAAGAGGCAAAATCCGGTTCGGTCGACAATGATCAGCGTCAACTACTTGCTGAACTTATTCAAAACAAGATGGATAAAAAGGGGATTTGATAATCCCTTCGCAAAAGTCCCTAAAATCCTCTCTAACGACACGTTCCCTTCGAGCCGAGCCCGTGCGTTATCGATTCCGGACGGAAATCGGATTATTAAACAAGCTCCAGCAGTCTGGATAACTCGTAATTCAACGCCCGAAAGGCAAACCTTTCGGTTTAATGTTTTTCAAACAGAACCGTTACTGATCGAGAGATCCTCTAACGAAAGGTCCGGGCAGTCAAAGTAGGTACCGGGCGGCTGTTCCTCCGGGCACGACGGATTCACGACCCCCGCTATTGTCTAACTTTCAGCCCCCGGCGAATAACCAGGTTCTCACCATCGGGCTTATCGGGCCACCAGGCATCGATGACCATTCCATCCTTAATGTCGCCCCGTTCGCTCATGATGTTGACCTGCATCCCCTCCTTAAGGGGTTCAGCTTCCTTCCTGGAGATTAACGCCGCTTCGAGCTGACGTTCGTACTCACCGTGGACGGTCTTGTACTCGAGACACTTTTTCTCGTAAACGACCTCGGTCTGACCGTTGATACCCTCCTCGTAGTGAGAAATCCTGTCGAGGGTTTTCCAATCGGCACAGACTTCGTTCTTGCTTGTTTCAACTTTCTTGGGGAAAGTGATTTTTGCACCGGCTTCACCGACTTCAATGGACTGGATGACAGGGGCAGGCTCCGGTCGATCGCCGTAATCCCGGTTCTCGTGATCGTAAGCACGCCCGGCTCCCGCTCCTAAGCCACTGCGATCGGGCTGGTATTTGAACTTCGGAGGGTACTGATCGATGAATTCGCTTTCGAGTTTCTGTGGAAGGCTCCGAACCCCACGGAGAAAACTGGGAAAATCGTCCGAGGACTTCTCCTCCTGGAGTTTATTGAAGATGTCCTTCCGAGTTTTCACCACCAGGGCGTCTTTCGTTGCTACTTCACCGGGGCCGTTCCTGAGGGTCTGGTCGTAAAGGAGTTCGTACCCGATCCAGCGGTGTTTGTCGTAGCTGTAGCAGTAGGCCAGGGCCTCAGTCAGAGGTCGAAAGACGGGATGCTCCGTGCGAAAATCCGAAATCGCCGTATGCGTGTACTCCTCCGGTTGCTCTTGTTGAAGGAAGGATTCCTCAAGAGTCTCCAACTCCTCCGTACAATTCTCGGGGGGTTTTTTCTCGGCTTTCATGGCCTTCTTCACGGGTTCGACAGCGTCGAAGATATCGGAGTATTTTTCACGAAGTGAATTGTACTTCTCGATGCCCTGTTTGGTACCTTCAACATAAATCTGTTTGAGGACAGGGTACTGCTCCTCGTACTTGGAAAAACCTTTCATCACTTTCGATCGGTACTTCTTGCCAATTTCGTAGAGGAAAAGAAAGTTGTTCTTCGCGAAGTACATATCGGAGGTTAATTTATCGTCGAGAGCCGACTCTACCTCGCTGCGGGAGGGCATATCCTCCGTGGCGTACCGGCAGAAAGCAAATTTCGGGTAATCCTCCTGGGCGTTCCAGTCGGTGTGTCGCTTGAAGCAGTCATGAGCCAGAAGTGCTTTGTAAAGGACTTGCTCGGACTGATCCAGGTCACCCGTTTTCATGGTTTTGTAAAGAAATTTCCACTTCGGTCCTTCCTCGACGTCACTTATTTCGGAGAACCAGGGATCGACGCCCTGATAACCATCACCGCAAAACACTTTTTGGTCCCACTCGTGTCCATCAAAGATGGGACTGACCTCCTGGCTTCCACCGACACCGGAGACCATGCCCCCGCCACCACCACCGGTGCTTTCTCGAGCCGATTTGAATTCACTCCAGCCGTCACAGTAATCCTCGGGTTCGGCCTTGTCCCGCCCTTTACGCACCGTGGTCTTTTCGTCCCGGTTTTCCGGAATAAGGCGCCAATCGTCACCACCCTGAGCCAGAACGGTTGTTGCCCCAAGACTTACACCAAAAACAAGTAGCGAAACGAAACAAACGACGAGACTATTTTCCCTCATAATGTCCTCCTAAAGACTTCCCCGTCCCTGTAAAGGAAGAAGGGGGTATTTAAAATTGTTGAACAAAATATCGTTAATATTTTTGGTAAACTTGCTTAAGAACGTGAAGAAAGGTCAAGGAGAGAGCGGTCAGGAAGCCAGATTAACATCGTCTATAGGGATATTATGATATTTCGATTCAAGTACAACACTTTTTTTCGATCCCATTCCAATTTGAGTGGATTACACTTTGACAACCCAGATTATAATCGGACCTACAAGCTAATTTTTCAAACGGGAATTTGAGAAAGGAAATGGTGCGCCCGGGAGGATTTGAACCCCCGACCTCCGCCTCCGCAGGGCGGCGCTCTCTCCGAACTGAGCTACAGGCGCAATACGTCGAAGATTATAGCCTCAGTTGACCCTCTACCCAATATCTCTAACTCCAGAGGAAATCGGTGTTCTGGACGCAGGTATCAGTCGAAATTCCAGCCAGGGTACATTATCCCGATATCGGTACAATTGACTACCGGTTACTGTCCCCTTAAGACCAATATCACCCTGGCACGGCCTTACCGGATTGAGCACGGTGGCCGGAACCTTTATGATGGTAACGGCTGAATTAACTTGATATTCACTCTTGCACCGGAGGCCTGACATGGATCGAGTGGCGGTTCTTACGAGCGGTGGGGACGCTCCCGGAATGAACGACGCTATACGGGGATTCGTGAGGACGGCCCTGGACCGGGACCTCGAGGTCATCGGATTCAAACGCGGCTACGAGGGACTCGTTAACAACGAGTACGACTTGATGGATTCACCCTCCGTCGGGAACATCCTCGAACGAGGCGGCACGATCCTGAGAACCTATCGCTCCGAGCGGTTCAGGGAAGAAAAAGGACTGAAACAGGCCTGCAACAACCTCGATTCCCTCGGGGTTGAGGGTCTTGTCACCATCGGAGGGGACGGCACGTTCCGGGGCGCCATGGAACTCAACGAGCGCTGGGACGGGCAGGTCGTTGGTATCCCTGCCACAATCGACAACGACATCGCCGGAACGGAAATCTGCATCGGTTTTAACACGGCCGTCAGCACTGCCCTGAACGCCCTGGACAAAATCCGGGACACCGCCACCTCCCACGAGCGAACATTCATTATCGAGGTCATGGGTCGTAACTCCGGACACATTGCACTGAGTGTGGGCCTGGCGGGCGGGGCCGAGGAAATACTGGTACCGGAAATCGAGTTCGACCTGGACGATATTGCCGATCGTATTATCAACGAACGACGCAGCGGCAAACCACACTACATCGTCGTTCTTGCCGAAGGCGCCGGAGAGGGATTCGATGTGTCCGAAAAGCTTCAGCGAAAGAGCGACATGCAGACCCGGCTCGTGGTCCTCGGCCATATCCAGCGGGGCGGTAGCCCGGTGGCCCAGGACCGCATCGGCGGCAGCAAGATGGGCTACCACGCCGTCGATACACTCTTCGAAGGGGAAACAGGAATCAGTGTCGGACTGCACGAAGGCCAACGAAACCTCGTCGCTTTCGAGGAGGCAATTCAGGGAAAAAGCATCGACAGAAACGACCTGGAAATCGCACGAACACTCTCCAGTAAAAATCCAGACCGGAACTAATCAAACGAACCCGTTGAAGCTCATCGGCTCATCGAGGCATCAAACGTGACCGCCGTCAATCCTTTAGGATCCCCCAGGACTGGAACTGATTTCTCGTGACTGACACCGCTTACCTGCATACCCACTCGGAGTACTCCCTCCAGGATGGCAGCCTTAAAATTACGGACTACGTCACGGGTCTCCGGGATGCCGGTTACCAAATAGCGGCCTTAACCGACACCCACAACCTATTCGGTGCGTTCAAATTTTTCCGGGAAGCCAGAAGCAAGAACCTAGAACCAATTTTCGGCGTGGACCTCTACGTTAAGGAAACCGAGTCCACTGGGTGGCAATCCCGATCCGAACCCGATCACCTGCTAGTCTTCGTCAAAAATCAAAACGGATTCGTTCAACTGAGCCAGCTTATCAGCGAGAGCTACCGTCAACGACACGATCGGGGGCTCTGGATCCCGCTGGATCAACTGGCTCGCCACAACGACGGACTGCTGGTACTAGGCCCACCCGGACCGGGCGCTGACGAAGCTTCGCCCGACTTCAACGCCGAGCAGTTCGAGTCAAAACTCGAGTCGTTTCAGTCAACGTTCGATCCCAGTGCCGGTGTGGAAATTCCCCTTTACCCCTCAAACCAGGAGACGACCAAAAAAAGAATCGAGCTGACCCGGTCCGCCGGCCTTAAGCCCATTCCGACCCACCCGACCTTCTTCGACGACCGGGAGGATTTCGAAACACTGCGTCTCCGCCGGGCCGTTCAAACCAACACTCACCTGGATCAACTTCCGTCGTTTCCGGACACCCGCAGGGAGCAGTACTTAATGACCCCCGATGAGCTTCAGGACTGTCTACCCGACGACGAAAACGATTTATTGGAGAAAACGGCAAATTGGGTGTCGGAGTGTCAGTTTGAATTCAACACGTCCACCGTTCGGCTGCCGGATTACAATTTCGTCGACCAGCCCTCCGAAACCACCCTGCGTGAACTCTGCGAGAAGGGCCGGGCCAACAAACCGCTGGACGCCAAACAGGAGACCGTCGACGAGCGTCTCGACCATGAACTTGAGATTATCGATCGGATGGGGTTTACGGATTACTTCCTTATTGTTGCCGATGTCGTGAACTGGGCCAAAAACAACGACATTCGGGTTGGTCCCGGTCGGGGCTCTGCCGCCGGATCCCTGGTCGCTTACCTTACCGACATCACGGACGTCGACCCGTTCCGTTATAACCTTATTTTTGAACGGTTTCTGAACCCCGACAGAAACGAGATGCCCGATATTGACATCGATTTTGCCGACCACCAACGAGACCGTGTCATCCAGTACATCCGCGATCGCTTCGGGGAGGAATCCGTCTCACAAATAATCACCTTCGGCAGGATGAAAGCCCGCAACTCCATTCGTGATACCGGTCGCATCCGTAACGAGGACCAGGATCGTATCGATGCGCTGGCCGAAGCCGTACCAAGCTACGAGGACCGGAGTTTAGCGGAGCTCCTGGACGGTGATTCTCAACTGAAGAAGCAGTACGAAGAGGATTCCAACGTGCGGGAGTGGCTGCAGCAGGCCCGTCGACTGGAAGGATTCGTTCGCAACCCTTCCATTCACGCGGCGGGTTTATTAATTGTCGAGGGCCGACTCACCGACTCCGTTCCCCTCTACTACCCCGACGAGCGGGACCCGGATCCGGCGTCTCAGTTCGACATGTACGACGTGGAGGAACTGGGATTTCTCAAACTCGACGTCCTTGGTTTAACCACGTTAACACTCATCGACCTTACACTGCGTAAGATACCCGAGGACGAGCGTCCTGACCTTGACACCATCCCCGACGACGATAGCAAAACCCTCAATTTATTCGGCAATCGATCGCTCGAGGGGGTCTTTCAGTTTGAAGCTCAGGGCGGTCGTGAACTGGCTCACCGCCTCAAGCCTGACTCCAAACGGGAGGTTGTCGATTGCATCGCCCTGAATCGACCGGGTCCCGCACAGTACCAGGAGGACTACCTACGACGCCGGGCCGGGGAGGAGACCGTTTCGTATCCCCACCCCGACCTGGAACCGATCCTCCAGGATACTTATGGGTTGATCATCTACCAGGAACAGGTCATGGCAATCGCCCGTAGAATCGGCGGATTCACCTGGTCGGAATCCGACATCATGCGCAAGGCTATGGGCAAGAAAAAGGAGGAACTGATGGCAAAAATGCGGGAGGATTTCATCGAGGGGGCCATCAGGAATGGTTACGACCGGACGTTCGCCGACGAACTCTTCGAAAAACTGGAAAAGTTTGCCGAGTATGGATTCAACCGCTCCCACAGCGCCGCCTACGGCGAAATTACCTACCGGACGGCTTACCTAAAAGCTCATCACCCCGCCGAGTTTTACGCCTCGTTCCTGACGTTAAAATCAAACGATCGGGATCGCATAGGAATTATCAAGGACGCCATGGACACTGACGACATCCCCCTGCACCCGCCGGACGTCAATCGATCTGGCTCGGTCTTCAACACCGAAAACGGAGGGGTTCAGTACGGACTTCAGGCCATTAAGCACGTCGGCACCGATCTGGCTGAAATGATTGAAAACGAGCGTGAAAACGGACGATACGACGATATTGAGGAGTTCCTGGGCCGGATCCCACCCCAGCAGATTCACAAAAGCACGTTGCAGTCAATGGCCGCCGCCGGCTGTTTTGACTCCATTCATTCCGCTCGGGGTCCCCTGATTGAAAACGCCGAAAGTCTGTTGCAGGAAGGCAAACGCGGCTACGAGGAACGTAACTCCGGACAGGAACAGCTTTTTGGAAACGGACAAGACCGGCGTAAGTCTATTCCAAACGAGGAGAACTGGTCTATTAACCGGTTGCGGCGCGCGCAGGAGGAAGCAACGGGAATCGTTTTCGACAACGAAAATACTCAACTTGAGTGAATGTCTTTTCACTCATAGATTCGTCTCTCAAAATGCCCCTGTCGGACTGGTCAACGAATTCACCTCGACGTTATTATTAATAGTTCGACATGTATCAAATTATCCCTCACGTCACCAACGGAGGTTATCACCATGAACATCACACTGGAATACTGTGCCGCTTGAGGTTACGAGGATGACGCCGTCAGTTTGACGGACAAGATTTTGAAGGAATTCAAGCGCGACATTGACGATTTTACCCTCGTCCCTCTCTCCGGTGGAGTTTTTGAAGTTTACAAAAATGGAGAGAAAATCTACTCAAAGGACGAAACCGGTGAGTTTCCGGACGAAGATAACATTATCAACAAGCTTCGCTAGGACCTATGTCAGACAATTCAGCAATTGAGGAGACTGCGTCCAGACTCCGGTCGGAACCTTCAATAACGGTTCTGACCGGAGCGGGAATCTCCGCTGCCAGTGGGGTCCCGACGTTTCGTGGTGACGACGGATTGTGGGACCAGTTTGATCCGGAAGAACTGGCCTCACCACGGGGTTTCAAGCAAGATCCCGAGAAAGTCTGGGAGTGGTACGATCAGCGTCGCCGCGACATCGACGAAGTAGAACCCAACCGGGGACACGAAGTCCTCGGGCAGTGGAGCCGCCGCTACGATAAATTCAGTCTGGTGACTCAGAATGTTGACGACCTCCACGAGCGGGCCGATACCCGGGCTGTTATTCACCTTCACGGAAACATCTGGAACGTCTCCTGCTGGGAGAACTGCTCGGACTCGGAACGGCAGTGGGAAAATCGGCAGGTCCCCCTGCCCCAAATTCCACCCCGCTGCCCGCACTGTGACGGTCTGTTGCGGCCGGAAGTGGTCTGGTTTGGCGAACAGCTTGATCCGGACGTTCTCGAGGCATCGCAACGGGCCCTGAACTGTGATCTCTTCTTCACCATTGGTACGTCCGCCGAAGTTCACCCTGCCGCAGGATTCATTGATCGCGCCAGCCAGCAGGGCGCTCATACCGTCGAAATCAATCCGGACTCCACGTCGGCGTCACAAATTGTCGACACTGTCATTCAACAACCCGCCGAGGAAGCACTGGATCAGATAGAGTCGTTACTTTGATACCTTTGAGGTAATACCCCTAAACCCTCCGGATAATCGATCCCCCGTCATCCTCACTTCAATTCCCCAATTGTTGACTGTTCAAAATCCAGTCCACGAGTCCATACCGATAACAACTCCAATGAGTCCTTGTGTGTAGTTATCCGTATTAGCACACTTGTTTGAAGAAATTTTAAAATTTATTGGAATAATTTTTAAAAAGGGGGTGTTTACATGGTAAGACGAAAGAAAAACCATTCTTTAAGGAGATGAGCACCATGAAACTTATCAATCGATCGTCGAAGCAAAAGAACCTTTTGAACGAACTCAAGGAGAATTTCCCCGGGACCTTGGATTGCATCAGGAAACTGACAGAACCCAGTGGGCCCCTCGAACCGACGTCTACACCCGGGATGGAACGATTGTCTTCAGGATGGATCTCCCCGGTGTCGATCAGGAAAATGTCTCGGTGGACGTCGACGACGGTCAGCTTACAATTTCCGGCCGGAGAATGAGGGAAACCTCCAAAGACAGTGGCGACGGCGTCACTGAGGATCGTACCTACCACAGAGTTGAACGCTTCGAGGGATCCTTCGAACGGGGCTACCTCCTTCCCGACAGCGTCGATACCGACGCAATAACGGCTCACTACGAAGTCCCTTTACCCGAAACGAGCCAGGGTAAGGACGAAAAGCACACCATCGACATTGACTAAAACGAATCGTCGTCGGGGAATAGCCCAATTCGAAGCGGCTGTTCCCCGGCATTTAGTCTTCCCGGTCCAACAAGTCAATTACCCAGTTGAACTGGGATCCTGACCACTTCACCCCCCCCCTTGTTTCTAAAGACCCAAAATCCTGCGTCGGCGTCTCCCCCTACGGTATTAAGCGGATTTTGTCAGTGATAAGCCCCAATATGGATCTACAGAAGGTGCGGGATGGGTAAGTCAAATGGTTACGATAAGCCCACTTTTGCTTAAAAAGACGAGGGGAGTTAGGTTAAGGGTCCGTCATAAGTTCAATGGAATTCAGGATCATTCGAGGGTAATCCCTGCAGCAACCGACGGACCGAAACGTCCGAGAAGAATCAGGAAAACGTCCGAATGGTATCGTGCAATTCCTTTACGGATTCGACGATAATATCCGGTTCCTCATCGAGGGTTTCATCGCTGTTACCGAGACCGTAAAGACAGGCTACCGTGCGGCAGCCAAGGGCATTGCCAGCACGGATATCGGTCCAGCTATCCCCGATCATGACGAGGTCGCTGATAGGGACATCCCACTGTTCTTGAACGGCCTCGAGAGGCCGGGGATCAGGTTTCCCCCGTTCGAATGAGTGAGGACCGTAAACGGGATCGAACCGCTCGGACCACTCCAGCCGGGAAAGGATCGACTGCGTCATGTTAACCGGTTTGTTGGTTACGATGGCAAGACGGTCATTATTGAGGGTTTCAAGCAGAGCCGGGATCTTATCGTAGGGGCGGACGTTGTCGGTACAGAGGTCAATGTAGATTTCACGGAATTTTTCTATTAGCGACTCCACGTCATCGACGTCTTCAAGCGGGAAGGTTTTCTCAACTAACTCGTAGGTACCGCTACCGATGGCTTTCGCCACTTCGGCAACCGAAAGTTGACTGAGGCCCATACGGTCCCGAAGCTCATTGACCGCCGCCGCAATATCGTGCCTGGAGTCGATCAGTGTGCCGTCAAAGTCAAAACAGAGGTTCCGGGATGCCACCGTGGACGACCTGCGTTAAAACAACAATGGATCGGGCTGCTGTTCGTCCTCGCGGATAAACTTTTCCTTTAGAGCCGTTTTTCGCTCCTCGAATTCCTCGTCGGAGATGGCGGGGTTATCACGGGTGAGCGGAATCCGCTGTTTGAGCTGAACGTAACTTTCGCCACCCTGGGCCGTACATTCATCGTACCCATCGGGGGCATCGAGCCGTCGGGGATCCGAAAGCTGGTAGGCCCTGACGACGAGCATGTGCAGCGCCTCGTTTGGCTGTAATTGAAACCGTTCCTGAAGACAGCGAGGGGAGTAAATTGTGTGATCGGTTACCCAGTTCAGGCGCTGATTCTTCGTTATTTTGATCACTGTTTTAGCCTGAACCCAGCACTGGACGTGAACTTTATCCTCACCGGCTTCAGCTTGCTGTTCCTCGGACTCCGTCAGGTAATCACGGTAAAACGGCTGAATGTAATCCTCCTTCTGGTGCGAGTAGGTCGGCACTAACCAGAACCGCCGGTTAGAAAGGTCAAACTGATCCTCTTTCTTAGGACCTTTTCGGATAATGCACGTCTGATCGCCTTCTTCAAGTGCCCTGATGACGGCACCCCACTCTTTAAATCCCAGCAGTACCACACGTTGGTCAACCATTGTTTGAGCCTCCAGAATAGATCAGTCAACATAGAATTCGAGGGGTAATATTATCAAGAAATCAGTGAATCTTAACCACTTACCTCTCGTTGTAAGAATTCTACCAGCCGATCGATGTCTCTCCTGTTGTTATACAGGTGCAATGCCACGCGCGGCCTCCCACTGCGAACACTCATCTGAATACCGTACTCCTCGGCTGATTCCACCAGACCGCTTGTCTCCAGGTCAGGGTGATTGAAGGAAACGATCGGCGACTGGTTTTGCCGGGGCCAGTCCGTCTGGCTGCACTCGAAGGACCGTCGCCTCAGTTCCTCCGTTAGCTGTTCCTTCAGGTCGAGGTTGTGGGCCCACACGCTTTGAATCCCAGCGTCCTTGAGAAGTTCAAGGCTCTTTCCCATCGCCAGAAGTCCAATCGTATTGTAACTTCCCATTTCGACCACGGCCGCATCCTCCTTCAAATCAAAATCCGGCTCGGAGAATTGCCACGGGTCTTTGACGGACTGCCAGCCGACCATAGCCGGTTCAAGTTCCTTCTGGAACGTTCGGTCAAGGTATAGCAAACCGACACCCTCGGGCCCACACAGCCACTTGTGTGCATCGGCCGCCATCGCATCAACCGGCAGGGAGTGCAAATCGAGGTTATCCCAACCGATTGACTGAATGCCATCCACGACGAAATGGACGTCCCTGTCGTGGCAGAGCGAACCGATAGCTTCAAGATCACACCGGAATCCGTTTCTGAACTGAACCGAACTTAACGCAAGCACGGACGTCTCCTCCCGGAGGGCCTCCCTGACGTCCGATTCGTAAAAAGCCCCATCCTCCGTCGCAAGGGTCCTGAAGCTTACGCCCTTCCGTTCAAGGTTTTGCCAGGGAAAACGATTGGCCGGAAATTCCACGTCCGGGATCAGAACCTCGTCACCCTCCGACAGCGGCAGGGATTCGGCCACCCACGAAAGGCCGTGGCTTGTGCTGGTTACGAACCCGACTCGGTCCGAGGCAACTCCGAGAATATCGGCCGCCAGATTCCGCACGCCCTTTATGGCGTTAATCCATTCACCCTCTTTGAGACAGCCACTGTGCATCATCTCCTCAGTCAGCTGATTGATCCGTTCACGGGTTCGCCGGGGCAGTGCCGATACGGCACAGTGCTGAAAGTAAGCGTAATCCTCCGCTACGGGGAACTCCTCTCGTTTCAGAGCCATGGTCCTTATCTCCTGACGGCTGGATTATTGCTGGCAACGTCAGACAATCCGTTTTTCTTCAAGATGACGCGGAATAATATTTACAGGTCGCTACTTCCAGTTACTTTAGTGTAAGTTCAATTTTACACTCTGGAGAGACACCAGACCCACCCTCTATTTTCACAAAAAGTTGGAACAACCATGAAAAATTGGCTTCTCGCGGGTTGCTTTGTCTTTACCATCGTCTGGCTCAGCCTGTTTGTCATCCCGATACCTTCGAGTGCCCCTCAACTTAATACCGGTAGCCTCCCGGCAAACCTCCAGGCGGCAAAGAGCTTCAGTGACAAACTATCGCGGATCCCGATGGATCTATTTGTTTTCCTGGGTCTGCTAATCACCGCTGGAATAGGACTCCATATTTACTCCCCGGTGCTGCCGGAACGAACGTTTACCGTACCGAAATGGGCCTACGATGGCCTGGTCGGCTCCCTCGTCTGGATCCTTGCGGCAATCGGCGCCGGGTTTGCCTCCTCCAAACTTACGGCTCACCTGCTGAGTGATTCCTTCTACTATCACTGGGGAACCACTCTAATGCTCCAGCTTACCCTGCTCACGTCGGTCATCCTGCTTGTGAAGGTATTTGGTGAATCCCTAAAAACCCACTCTTTTGGTAGCGTCAACTCCTGGTTGAGTGCTCTAACACACGGCACGGTTGAATACATCCGCATCTATCCAGTTCTAATTTTAACCCTTGTCGTGAACCAGTGGTTGGTCTATCAACTGGATTTCACGACGCCACCCTCGTCCTACCTTTTTATCCTCACGGCGGATACTCCAGCAAAACTCCTGCTGCTGTTCGGTTTGACCTGTCTGGCGGCCCCCCTGATCGAAGAACTCTTCTTTCGCGGGATTCTCTATCGGTCGCTGCGAAGTATTGCCGGACCGAAAATCTCGGCCCTGGCGGCAGCCTTTGTCTTTTCACTGGTCCATTTCGAATTTCAGTTCTTCTTTCCACTCCTGGTGCTTGGACTGTTGCTCTGTTTGATCTACGAAAAAAGCGGATCAATTAAGGTTGTAATTACCATGCATTTCCTACAAAATACGTTAAGCTTACTTATCTTCCACAGGCTTCTCTAGTCGATCAGTTTGCTCTTGAATCAACTGCTAACATTCAATATTAATTAACTCACGAAGGACGTGATTGACGTGATTGACGTCAGAAAACAGATCTCCATTTTCCTCGAAAACAAGCCCGGTACCCTTGCCGACGTAACGGAGTCCCTGCAGGACGAAAAGATTAATATCCTTGCCATGACAGTCTCCGACACCATCGATCATGCTGTTGTTCGCATGATGGTCGATAAGCCCGGCGAAGCAATTCACCGGCTCGAGGAACAGAACCTTCTCGTGGTTGAGAACGACGTAATCGTCGTTGACCTGGAAAACGAACCGGGAGCACTGGCAAACATGGCCGATCGCCTGGCCGAACACGACATCAATATTGAGTACGCCTACTGCACGGCCAGCCCCGCCCAGCAAAAAGGCATGATGATCATCCGTGTTGATAATCCGCAGGAGGCTCTTGAACTTCTCGAAGGGGACGAACACTAAATCAGCCTGATTCCCCTTATCAAACGTCCGCGAGGTAAAGAGTGTGATTGAGCAGTGTCGCAGTCCTCACGGCGATAATTATTCCTACGTTGTTTACGATCAGGAAGGCGGACAGAGCCTACTCGTTGATCCCGTCGCCGACTCCCGGGTCAAAGAAACGCTAAGTAACCTGGATCTTACTCCCGAGTACGTCGTAAACACGCACGGCCACGGCGATCATACGAGCGGTAACCAGCCGTTCCTCTCCATGGGAGCACAGCTGCTCGCCCACCATGACGAGGGGTCCCGCATCGGAACCCTGGACCAAATTCTGGAAGACGGGGATAAAATTCAAGTGGGGGGCCTCTCGGTAAACGTCCTGCATACCCCCGGTCACACCTCCGGCAGTATCTGTCTGACGACGGCCAGCGGTCTACTCAGTGGTGATACGGTCTTTCTGGCCGGGTGTGGTAATCCGCAATTTGGCGGTAACACGCGTCAACTGTTCGAATCATTCAAAAAGACGATTCAACCACTCGATGACAGTTTAACGCTCTACCCCGGTCACGACTACGCGGACCGTGATCTTAGGTTTGCCAGAAGTGTGGATCCCGATAACGACGCGATCGAGCAAAAATTAAACGAGGTACAAACTCTCGGGCCGGGTGAGGAGCCATCCTCAACCCTGCGCGAAGAGAAGTCCTACAATCCCTTCTTTCGCTACGATGACCCCGATATCATTAATGAATTAAGCGGACTTCCCGATAATCCCTCCGACTGGGAAGTCTTCAAACGGCTCCGGGAACGTCGTAACGAATGGTAAACGGCTCTAACTCGTCCAAAAAAGGGGACTTCCTGACCCTCCAGTCGCTTTCCCCCGAGATATTACACCGGATTCTCGATTTAACTGATCGCCTCAAAAACCGGCCCGTGGACGTTTGTGACAATCAGGTTCTTGCACTGGTTTTTGAGAAGCCCTCCACCCGGACCAGAACGTCGTTCACGGTGGGCTTCCGTCAGCTTGGAGGCAGTACCCTTTTCCTCGGCAGAGACGACATTCAACTCTCACGGGGTGAAACAGTAGCCGACACTGCCAGGACCCTCTCCCGTTACGTCGATATTATTTCCTGCCGGACCTTCGAACACCACCGAATCGAGGAACTGGCCGAGCATGCCAGTATTCCGATTATCAATGCACTCACGGACTGGGCGCACCCCTGCCAGGCCCTATCCGACGTCTACACGATACTCAGTAAATCAACGATGGAACACCCCGTCGTTGCTTACGTGGGTGACGGTAACAACGTCTGTCATAGCCTGATGCAAGCGGCGGTCCCCTTCTCAATTAACCTCCGTATTGCCAGCCCTGAGGGTTACGAACCCGACGAGGAGCTTCTTCGAACACTGCAGGATCAGGGCGCCGCTATTGAAATTTTCGAGGATCCGGCAGACGCCGCCAGGGGAGCGGAATTCGTTTACACCGACGTCTGGACCAGCATGGGCGACGAAAACGAGGCCCAGGAACGACGTCAGGTGTTTGAACCCTACCAGGTCAACTCCGAACTACTGGACCATGCGTCGGACTCCGTAAAAGTTGTTCACTGCCTGCCCGCACACCGGGGCGAGGAAATTACGGATGAGGTTATGGACGGCTCCCGGTCCGTCGTTTTCGATCAGGCCGAGAATAGGCTTCACGTCCAGAAAGCACTTATGGCCTACCTGATGGCCGACTCCAAAAAAATCGATGATTTTCTCTCCGAATAACGTAAGATAAACAGCTCGGCTTCCGGCCGACGCAGTACGCCATTTCTTACCAATCCGTTCTTCGACCTGAGGTGTTGTTATGAGTACGAACGACTCCATCGATCGTGTGGTCCTTGCCTTCAGTGGTGGCCTGGATACGTCGGTAATCGTCCACTGGCTGAAAGAAAATTACAACTGTGACGTCATAGCCTTCGCGGCCGACCTTGGGCAGGGTGAAGACCTGAGCCCCCTCCACGAACGTGCCGAAAAAGCGGGCGCCGAAGATCTTGTGATCAAAGATCTGAAGGAGGAATTCGCCCGGGATTTCGTTATGCCCGGCCTTCGAGCCCAGGCAATTTACGAAAACGGTTATCCCCTGGCCA
>JBDGPI010000081.1:0-10771 GCA_042219765.1 Salsurabacterium abyssinicum (SeqCode) | reverse complement strand
GTACACCTGTTGCTAATTTATACGTCGATGCCCTGCTTGGCACGGGTTTGAAAGGAGATCCGCGTGAACCGTACGATGAATGTATTCGTGAACTGAATATGCGCAGTGCTCCTGTCGTTAGTGTGGACATACCTAGTGGACTTGGTGGAGATTACCACCTGCCCTTCGATCCCTGTGTTGAAGCGACCCTCACCGTTACCTACGGTCTACCGAAACTTGGGATGTTATTTGAGCCGGGTTACACGCAGGCCGGGCAAATTATTGTTCAAGAACTGGGGTTTCCGGATTCCATTTACAAGGAGGAATCCGGTCCAACTCACTTGATCAGTCCATACGACATGCGTGATTTTCTTCCCAAACGCCGTCTGACCGATCATAAAGGCAACGCCGGCCGGTTGAGCGTGTTTGGAGGAAGTGTACGTTATCCCGGTGCCGCATTTCTGGCCGGTAATGCAGCCGCTACGGCTGGCGCAGGTCTCGTGAGCCTTATCGGCCCGGAGGATTTAACCCATTCCCAGGGAGAAGACAGCCGGGACCTGATTTTCCCCTTTGTCTTTGACGATATTCAGGAAGATCCACCGGAGGAATACGAACGATTCATGCGTCACCAGGACGCTTACGTCGTCGGTCCCGGAATGGATCAATCCGAAGGGAAACGACGCTGGCTAGAACGACTCGTTGAAGACCTTCAGGCCCCCGCCGTGTTTGACGCCGACGGGATTAATAACCTCAGTCACGAACCCGAAGTGTTTCAGCAGTGTGAAAATACCGTATTAACCCCGCATCCCGGCGAAGCCGGAAGATTGTTGTCCAAAGACATTTCGACGGTTTTGAAAAAGCCTCTCGAATCAACCAAAAAACTCATCGAGCTAACCGGGCAAACAATTGTACTCAAGACGTCCCGACCGATTATCGGGCATCCGGACGGTACCTTCAGTGTCAACGTAACCGGTACTCCCGCCCTCGCCAAAGCCGGCTCGGGGGACGTGCTGTCAGGTATGATCGGGGCTTTCTTAGCGCAAGGATTGGACCCCGGGCCCGCCGCCTGCCTGGGTACGTACCTGCACGGCGCCGGTTCTCGGCTGATTCAACAAGAGGAAGACATCGTAACCGTTCGTAGCCCCCAGTTACTGGATTGTATGTCCGAGGCGTTTCGTGAACTGGAAGAAGGCGGTTGCCCGAACTGGTACCCGGTGAAATTCGAATCCCATTCGCGCGAAACGTTACACTGGCACCCCTTTAATTGATCCCGTGACGGCGAACGATCGACGACCTCGATCCTGCTGGATCGAGATTGACCTCGATGCACTGTGCCATAATCTCGCTGTAGTACGAGACGAGCTCCCCGAGGACATCAAGCCGTTATGCGTGGTAAAAGCCGACGCCTACGGACACGGTGCCGAAGTCATTTCAAAGGAACTGGAACGTGAAGGCGTCGATTTCTTCGGGGTTGCCACGCTGGAGGAAGCCCAAAAATTAAGGAACTGTGGCGTCGAATCGGACATTCTCATCATGGGACACATGCCCACGTTTGTAGCGGACCAGATTATCGAACAAGACCTCACTCCGATGGTATATTCATTCCGGTTACTAAAAGCTATTAACGAACAAGCCAAGAAGCGGAATACCATTCATCCAATACACCTTAAGGTAGATACGGGAATGGGCCGGCTCGGACTACTGGAATCGGACGTTCCCAATTTCCTCGATGAGCTCTCACGTAACGATCACGTTCGACTCGCGGGCGTCGCTACACACCTGGCCGTGGCCGGCGAGGATTCTCACTACACCCGAAAACAGGTCGAGCAGTTTCACTCCGTAAAAGAAATGATTAAAGACTCCGATTGTTCACCGGATCACTGGCACGGGATGAATTCCGCCGCTGTCTTTTCACAGCAACCACCGTTCGGGACCCTTGCCCGGCCCGGAATAACACTCTATGGATATCCACCTCACGACGAAGTTACCGTTCCGGAACTCAAGCCCGTTATGCAGGTAAAAAGCCTGATGGCCGACTACAAGCAGGTCCCCCCCAATCACGGTGTAAGCTACGGCCGACAGTTTTCCCCGGATAAGCCGACCTGGATAGGGGTCCTCCCTGTTGGATACGCCGATGGGTATTCCCGACAGTTCAGCAACGTTTCATACGTACTGAAAAACAATGAGGAAAAACCGGTTCTCGGAGCAGTATGCATGGATATGACCATCATTAAGCTGGAAAAATACGATGACCCCGAGGAAGTCGTCACATTGATGGGAAAAGACGGTGACCAAACACTCTGGGCGGATACCCTGGCACAATGGCAAGACACGATCACATACGAGGTTCTAAGTGGTTTTAGCCCTCGATTCCCCCGTAAATATTACAGGGAAAATGAGCAGATCGCCCTGAAAACCGAACACGGGGTTCAATTTCAATGAAAGGTCAAAAAAAGGGATGGATGATTATTGGTTTCGATTTGATTATTGTTTTATTCGTTTATTTTCTATACGCCAATTTTGGTATGGCACCGGAATCATCACAAATTGAATCTCGGGTCGAAGGAATTACTTATACGCTAACCGTACAATCCATTAAAAAAGGGAAAATACCCCTAAAATTTTCCATTCACAGCCGGCGACATTCGAAGGTAACGGTAGAGTTACCACGGGGGATTACCTTAATGATTTCGGAAGGCCAACAGGCACCTTACTGGCGGAAAACGCTGAATGTGCCCAAAAAACTTCAGCTTCAATCCGGTCAAACCCAATCCTGGTCCTTGAAGGCTCCCTTGCCAGAATCCGTGGGAAATAGATTATACGCCGGGTTCTTAATTGATAAAGAACGACAGAAACTCGTGGAAATTCCCGGTTCGTCCGATTACGTTAAATGATGAGTTTTTTGAGTGAAGAACAGTTTGTGGAGGAACTTGTTGAGCGTACGGGCGGTGTCGACGGATCTTTCATTGGTGATGACTGTGCCATTTTACGGGAGCATGACCCCCCTCAAGTCGTCACGGTAGACGGTATTACCCGGGGTGTCCACTTTGATGATTCATTCAGAGGTACACAGGTTGGAACCAAACTGGCCGGTATAAACCTCAGTGATATTGCCGCCATGGGAGCCCAACCCCGCCACGCATTTTTATCCCTTAACACGGAACAACCTTCGGAATACATCAAACATTTTTTGGACGGTGTGACTTCAACACTGGCAAATTTCGATGTCTCACTTTCAGGAGGGGATTTCTGTTCAACCGGCAACTCCTCAAACGAAACTGACACACTTACCATCATTGGTGAAGCCCAACCCGAGGGAGTAATGCTTCGGAGTCTGGCACAACCCGGTGATTTAATCGCAGTCACGGGTCCCCTGGGAGGTCCAGCATCCATACTGGAGATTGAACCCGAAAAACGTTCCCAACAAGAACGGCAACTCCTCTGGGATATACCGGTTCATATTGAGGATGGAAAACGACTGATCCAAAAGGGGGTACGGTGTGGAATTGACGTAAGCGACGGCTTTTTGAAAGACCTTGGGAGAATCTGTAACTCCTCTGACCTAAAAGCCGAGGTGGACACCGGTGCCATCCCTATACATCCAATGGCACGTGAAAAGCTTCCCCCTCAAAAGGCACTGAAACGGGCGTTGGCAGGTGGAGAAGATTACTGCCTACTAATAGCCATCCCCCCCGAAATCAAGGAATCCCTTGCGGAGATTGAATTGACATTCGTCGGCGAATTTACTTCCGGTTCAGGCATTTCGCTGGAGCACGGCGACGTAGACCCGGGTCCTCTCGACGATGGATACGATCATTTTCAGGATTAACCCACTCATGATTCAAAATCGTGTGTTGAAATCACCACCGTACCCCGTCATTTCAAGGTAACCTTGCCCCGTTACACCCTGTCCTGACCACTGCCCATCAACCGTAATCATACCCTCCCAGTACGGTTGAGTCCGCTCCCCCTTAAAATTCATTTCCTGTCGATCAAAAATCGGTTCCACAATTAAATTTATGTTTTTAGAGGGGATTTCTAACGTCCACTTCACGGGATAACGTGTTCCCGTCGTGGACGACACCCAGTAACGATCTGGAGTCATATTCCACTCGTCGGGGGACAGGTAACGCACTGTTCCCTTTTCGGTTCGAATCGTTAATTGACTGCTTTCCGAAACCTTCCCCCCTTTTTCACGCAAACGATAGACCATGAGGTCATTTCCATTATTCATTCGTACACTTATCCAATCCCACCCCGTTTGCCGATCCGAAAGCTGACTGCTTCCAAACTCGTGATCGAACCAGGAACGCCCGGTTCCGTTCAGTTCCTTTTTACCCCAACGAATAGTTCCAGAAGTCTTCAACCGTGTGAAACTGTAATAGAGTGACGCCTGACCGGTGTCCGCCCCTTTTCGACTGTAACCACCCGGACCCTGTAACAACGGTTCACGTTCAGGTTCAAGAGAAAGTTCCAGATGAATATCGTCCCGTGACGCCTTGATTCTCCATTCACCATTTTCCCAGCGTAAGGTCCAATTACGCAATCGAATCAATCCGGGCATTTGTGTGTCGGCCTCGGCCAGGCTTTTTCCTCCCCGGGAAAACTGAGCGGTTTGAACATGCTTGCTGTTTTTCGGCACACTCACCGCCATGTGCCCAAGGAAAAGTTGATCCGACATCCAGCGATTTTCACCAAGCGATTCAAATCCCGTTCCCTGACGAAATATCGTAAATTGATAACCTACTTTCCCACGGTTGCTCTCCAACTCCCCGGTAAAATACCACCATTCCGTACGATAATTTGGGTGGGATCCATGATCCCGGGGAAAAACCCAGTTGTACCCCGGGACCGCATTCCTGTATTGTTTGCCAACGGCCGAATCAACCCCCAAACTGGGAAGGGAGAAAAACGTCCATAAAACCCCCAGGACAACCAAACAAACCTTAAATGAACCAGCGAAGTTTTTGCTCTCAGGAGAAATCATCAAAACCGGTCCCTGTTTAAAACGTTACTCTTCAAGTTTGTACAACGGGGTGTTATAGAGTTTGTACAAAGGAAAAACGAGTGCTACCGTCCCGGAAACGAACACCATGATCAGAATCATTCCCACCGATTGAAATCCTGGTGAAAACTCGATAAGCCAGCCAAAAGAACGACGGTTTATGACGTAAATCAGCAAATAACTCAACAAGTAACCCGTGGGAAGAGAAGCGATTAACGTGTACAAGATGAGATGGAAGGATTCCCAGCCCAACAATCCACCAACCTGCTCACGGGTACAACCCGTCGCCCTTAATTGACCGAACTCGTATTCGCGAGTTTTATACAGGGCCACAAAGGTCACAATCAAACCAATAGCAGCTACAATGGACGCAATAACATTCATGACCTCCGTTACGGAAAACGTTCGTTCAAAATTCTCCATGGCACGGCGGCGTAGCTCCCAACCGGGCTGATAATAATACCCAAATTTATCGGAAACTTTACGGACCCGCTTCCCTACTTTTCGGGGATCACGACCCGACTGAACAAAAATGGCAGCATCTCGAACGGATGCATCCGGATAGATTGATTTCATTTGTTGATAATCCATGTACACAATCGCCCATTCGGTTGAATAATCATTAAACACCCCGACAATTTTCGGGGAGATCGTGTTCCCGGATTGGACAGGCAGGTTGAGTCGATCTCCGGCCGATTTATTGAGACGGTACGCCCCGGGCTCGGATAACAGCAGCGCCCCCTCTTGAAGACGGTCCCAGGGGGAATTTACGGAATCGTTAAACTGAAACAACGAATCTCGCCGTTGATTCCAGAAATTCGTTTCGATCCCCCGGATCTCGATGGGTTTGTTATTACGGGTATAAACGGTTTTACGTGCCAGTTTAACCACGTCTTTTACACCGGTAATCGTCTTGATCGATTGTAAAGCCCGAGAATTCAAGCGACGGCCGGCCCCCTCGTAACGTACCGGTTCGGATCGTACGTAAAAATCGGCCCGAACCACCGAATGTACCCAATCCCGTACCGTGGAGCGAAAACTACCAACCATTAACATGACGGAAAGTACCATTGAAAACGCTATGACAAGCGTGGCAAGAACAACTCCGGTTCGTCGCCCGTACAGGGCTAGATTTCGACGTGACATCCTTCCCCACAAACTTCCCAGTTCAAGCTTTGAACTACACATCATAACGAAAATTCCAAAACCGGCTCCCGCTAAAGCTACAAAAAAACAGGCTGTAAATCCCGCTATCAGACTTCGAGACGTATAAAAAATCAGGAGCCAGGCAAGAACGATAAATAGAACTGCTAAACCAGCAGGTTTCCAGAAGGTCCGGTTCTTATAACTCCCATGTTTGGTCCGAACCCATTCACGCGGAGGCACCGACCAGTTTCTCAAAATGGGCTCGAGGCCACCAAACACGGATATACCTCCACCAAACAGGAAACCCGTTCCAAGCGTCCACCACACCCCCCCTCCTGACTGGGCGTAGAGAGGAACGTATAAGCGATTGACGGTCCGTAAGACCCCTTCACTTAGCAGCCCTCCAAGTGTCAACCCCAATCCCAGGCCAATTATAGTCCCCGCCAATCCCAGGGTGGCAACCGACAACAGGGAAAGTAGTAGAACCTCTCCAGAAGAGACCCCCAGTGTACGGAGGAGGGACAACATCCTTCGCTGGCGAGTTTTATACAGCACCATTGAACAGTACACAAGAAACGCACCAACAAACAGGCTCAGGAACGCAAGGGCCTTCAGATTCCACTGAAAAGCCGTGATCAAAGAGCGGACCGAGCGGGTTTGCTGTCCTACGGGTCGAATCACCTCATTGGATTGCAGTTCCTCCTTAATCCACTCTGGCTTTTGATCATGACGAATGAGAATACGGGAAAGTTCCCCGGGCCGACCGAGATCTGCCTGTGCCCGGCCAATATCCATGTATACAACGTCTTCACCCCGACTATCCACAAAACCGGCCACTTGATACTTCCTATAAGATCCCCCGATGTACATAGATATAGTTTCCCCGGGGGAAAACATAGAACGTAAGGTTCTGGGGAGGATCAGTAATCGGCGACCACTAATCATTTTTCCAACGGGGAGTGGAGATTCCGAAGTTTCATAGGCTCCTATCGCGGGATAGGTGATCGGGTCAATCCCCACCACTTTCACAGTTCGAGTACCTTGTTTACCCGATTGCCGTATTCGCGCCGCGTCCTCAATAACAGGCGTCATCGTTATTGAGGTCTGTCGTGCCAGTTTGAGATACCGGCCTTCGTCCAGGGAACCGGTACGATCTTCAATGAGATGGGTGGCATTACCGAGAGTTGAACGAAGAGAAGATTGTAGAGAGTCGACGGCACGGTTGGTGGCATAATCCATACCAACCCACCCCGCCACCCCGATGGCGACTCCCAAAATCGAGAATATCCACAACCATGGATGAAACTGAATATCTCGACGGATCAAACGAAGAAAATGAGGTTTCACTCTTCGTACAGTTCTCCCGATCGAAGTTCGTAAGTGCGTTCACTGATTTCCGCACAATCCCGGGAATGCGTTGCCATGAGCACCGTCACGTCTTGATCCCGACATAATTCGCGAAACGATTCAAGAACGTTTTGGGAGTTCTCGTAATCCAAATTACCCGTTGGTTCATCGGCCAGTACAACTTTGGGGGAATGTACGAGCGCTCGAGCTATAGCAACCCGTTGTTGCTCCCCCCCGGAGAGGCTGGAAGGGTAACGATCGGCCCGCTGTTCCAACCCGAGACGGAACAGGAGTTCCTCAACACGATCCGTTTCACTTCGACCCAAAAGCTCCAACGGAAACCGGATGTTTTCCCGGGCTGTGAGTGTGGGAACAAGGTTAAAAAACTGGAATACAATCCCCACGTTACGACGGCGGATCTTCGTACGCTCACGTTCCGGACAGTCACTAATCCGGCGACCGGCGAGTGTGACCACCCCGGAATCCGGGAGATCGATTCCGGCAATTAAATTAAGAAGTGTACTCTTACCGCTCCCGCTTTTACCGACTACACTGGCAAACGTCCCCTGTTTTATTTCAAGGGTTAGATTATCCAGAACTGACGTTTCGCGGTCACCACTGGAAAACACTCTCGTGACGTTCTTTACTTCAACGGTGGGTGAATTCATGACAATGACAGCTCCGAATCATTCGTTGGTTCATCGATAAGCCCCACAATGATAAATCGATCAAATGGTTTTGACATGAATCTTCATTGGCATTTGGGTATTTTCAGGCAATTGGTAGAAGTTTTCCCCTCCAAATGCAAGAATGAAACAGGGGACGGTATTATTTTACATCACGGGTGAATTTTCATGATGGGTTGGATTGTTATGTCGGGTTCAGTTGTTGGTATGCTGGCATGGTGCTGGGTTATTTGGAGGTTAATGATTGGTAGTGGATGGGAATACAGGGCTGAATTTGAGAATGAATCCAGCCACCACCCGCCCGTTTCAATTGTTGTTCCCGCCCGTAATGAAGAGAACAATATAAAGGAATGCTTACCCACTCTACTCAATCAAGAGTACCCGGAAAAACAAATCATCGTAGTTAATGATCGTTCAACCGATCAAACGGGAGACGTGCTAAATTCATTCGATCATCCGGATCTGGAAGTGGTGGACGGCAAGCAACGGCCCGACGAATCCTGGACGGGGAAATCGTGGGCCGTTCACCAGGGACTTCAACGGGCAGAACACGATTGGTACCTGTTTACCGACGCCGACATGGAGTTTCGCCCCGGCTTATTAAAGGGAGCACTTGGCGAGGCCTCACAGAACAAAAACCAACTGTATTCACTCATGCCGGTGATGCCAACACCGGGGATTCTGAATAAAATACTGTTGCCCCTGATGGGATTAATTCTTGCCGTTTTGTTCCCACTAAGCCGGGTGAATGACCCGGACGATTCCACGGCGCTCGCCGCCGGGGGATTCATGATTATGCATCGTTCATTACACGACAGGGTCGGCGGTCACGAAGCCATTAAAAATCGTGTGGCGGAAGACCTCGCCATGGCACAAAACGTTAAAAAGCACGACGGCTCAATCCGACTTCAATATTCGACACGGTTAAAAACAATTATGTACAGAACCCCTCGTGAAACCATTAACGGCTTAACAAAACACCCCCTGGAAGGTATCAACAATTCTTTACTGCTTTACGTGTTATTACTGAGTCTCTTCGTTTATTCATTTGTAATACCCATTCTTGGAGTGGTCGGGCTGTTCCCG
This sequence comes from Salsurabacterium abyssinicum (SeqCode), assembly GCA_042219765.1. Lineage (GTDB taxonomy): Bacteria > T1Sed10-126 > T1Sed10-126 > T1Sed10-126 > CAZEBV01 > JBDGPI01. The sequence continues at coordinate 1,522 of JBDGPI010000081.1, read as the reverse complement.
GCTGGACAGATCGCCCTGATTTCCGCCGGAACCATGCTTGTTCTCTGCCATTTGTCCATCGTAGGCATCCACGTTCAACTCAATCATTCGATATTATGGACGCTATGCACCGTTCCAGCGGTTATCCTTTACGTACTTATTACTCTCCGGGCCGTTTATCAAAAAATAGTGTACGGAGGAACAGTCTGGAAGGAACGAGTAACCGGGCAGTAGGCTTTATTATTCAGAGGGAACTTTTTCGGGGCGAGCGACTTGTTTGATTTCATCGAGTTGCTTGCGGGCGGAATACTCACCCTGCCGGATAAATTTATTGGGTTTATCGAATTCGTACCATCGGGCAGTAGGTACCGCCGGCTCCAGCAACACGTCCGCTTCCGCACAGGCAGTCGCAGCCAACTGGGCTTGCATCGTTTGTAACGAACGCATGAACGTATCAATAATGTTTCCCTTCCCCGTGGGGAAAATCTGTTTTTTGAGTGAGGTTAACCATGATTCTACTTTTTTCACGTCCTTTACGTGACGAGTGTGGCGATGTTCACGTAACACGTCCAGCTGTGGAATAGGATTAACAGCGATAATACGGCTTACACCAAGGCCCGCCAGAGTTTCCACCGGAACCGGTGAAAGAACACCTCCATCAACAAGAGTTTGGTCCCCCTTCTTGACGGGTTCGAATACCATCGGCAGAGATATACTGGCCCGCACCCCGTCAACCAAAGAACCACTATCAATGACGACTTCCTTAAGTGTTTCCAGGTCCGTGGAAACCAGTTTTATGGGAAAGTGAGTATCCGAAAACGTCGAACCTTCCATCATATGTTCAAGGAACTTCTCCACGCGATGCCCTCTAAAAATAGATTTCACCGGCGGAAAACTCAAATCTGACCATGACCATAACCCACCTTTTTCACCAAACTCATTCGCGTATTCCTCCATCTGTCCAGGGGTGGCTCCACTGGCCCAGACGGCTCCAATCAGGGACCCCATGCTACTACCGGCAACAACGTCCACGACAATCCCGGCTTCCTCGAGGACTTTGATTACACCAATATGGGCAAACCCGCGCGCAGCGCCAGCGCCGAGGGCGAGTCCCACCGATACATTTCCTATTTGACGGGCTATTCGGCGAATATTTTTACTGTACTCGTGGTCTGAATTTTCCGTCACGTAGGGAACCAGTTCCTGATCTCCGGTCGGAACAGCCTTGGGTAATTCGGGAAGTTTGTAAGAAATAGAATAATTAAGACTCTCCTCTATACCCTTGGTACCTATCATCTCCCCTTCTTCAAGCCGGGCCAGAATAACCTTGAGAGACTCTCGACCATGGCCCCGTTCTTCCTCAAGCTGATTGATCATCAGGCGAGTCTGGTATATTACCCGTTCCTGTGTGTCCGTAAGAACAAAAATCTGATCACACTGGGTATAAATGTTCATCGTTTTTTGGTTCAAACCTTCGGGAAGAATCACAAAGACGTAGTTGTATTCCTTCACGAGTCCTCCGAAGAACGGTCGAAAAAAGTCA
>JBDGPI010000080.1:11263-20057 GCA_042219765.1 Salsurabacterium abyssinicum (SeqCode) | reverse complement strand
ATTTATTGAGAACCTAAAAAAGTGGTTCACTTTCATCTTGCATCCAGCCGTTAATGTTTACACTCCCCCGTCGTCGGTAACTGCTTCGGGAAATGAGACCCGAAACTCCGTTCCTTGTTCGTTTTGAACGTTCAGATCACCATTGAGCTGCTTCTCGGCCAGATTGCTCACCAGCGTTAAGCCAAGCGAGTCGGCGGCGACTAGCTCCTCAAATTCATTCATAAAATGATAGCGAGTTCCGAATCCCGTAATCGAATCAAAGTGCGCCAGCTGACGCAACTGCTGTTCCTGATGGTGAGATTCGATGGTACACATTGCCTGATTTCTCAGAAGTCGAAGAAGTTCAAGGTCCCTCGGGGTGAATTCCTGTGGTTCAAATGAAAACACACAGAAGGAACCAAACCTGTGTCCGTTCTCGGTTACGAGGGGATAACCGGCGTAGGACCGGACTTCCTGACCCTCGACGTAAAGGTAATCTTTGCCGAAGCGGTCGTCCTCCCAGGTGTCTTCGACCACGAGCGCATCGTCATCGAGAATCGTATACGTACAATAGGACTTTTCCCGGGGGGTAACCGTGCAATTGGCACCGACAATGGATTTCAGGTATTGCTGTTTGTCATCCACTAACGTAACCGCTGCTACTGAAACTCCGAGTTCCCGTTCGGCAATTGAGGTTAGATCGGTGAATTCGTCGTCCGGAAGGGATTGGATGAGTTGATAATCGTATAAAGCGTTAAGACGGTCCTGCTCATTCTCGGGAAGTGGGTAGTCTAAAGCAGTCTTATTCGAGGTACCCATAAAAATTAAATCCTTGATTAAGTATTTGGTTAATTATCATCACTTAACCAGGGTCAGAATTCAACGAGGCTGGATTGGGTTCCGTAACCGACATTACAATTTATCGGGTATCGATCAGGGGGTACTACCGTACCGGCATAAGAGAGCATAATCGGATTGTAGCGAAAGATTCACAGGGTTTCGGTCTCCTGAGAATTAATGGAGGGTATCAATTTGCTGGTTGTTAAATTTGCGCCTGTGCCCGTCGCCCGTACAGTGAGTCGATCGCTGGTCGGCCGTTCAAGTGCAAGGATTTACCGAGAGACGTCCCCCAACCAACCCAGGAGAAAATCGGCTGAAACCATCGAAACTTTCTTGCCCTAGAGGTTCCAATGATGTCCGACGTTGAAGTGAAATCCGTGATTGAGCAGTCCGGGCTCGACTCAGTCCGAGAGTTGATTAGAGAATACGCCGATGAACTCGAAAACGACGATTGGATATGCCGGAAAACCCTGGAAGAGCAACTGAAGTCACTACCCGGGGACTTCGCTCCACCGCCGGGAAGTATTCTGCTGGCAAAACGTCGGAACTACGAGGTCGGCTGTGTCCTTATGAAACCCTACGACGAGTCCAGTGCAGAGATGCACCGTTTGTACGTCAGGCCGGACTGCAGAGGAGAGGGCATTGGACGGCAACTTGCCAGGAACCTGATTGAGAGAACGCGATCCAAAGGGTACGACAGCTTAAGGCTCGTCACCACCCAAAACATGACTGAAGCCCAGTCCCTTTATCGCTCACTGGGATTCGAGGAGACCGAGCCCTTCCACCGTTACGGTGACGAGTTCATTTACATGATCAAGAAACTGTTAAGCAACCAATACGGTACGGACAAGTAATTCAGAGGAAAGCCCGTGACTGGAGTGCTGAGTAAAATTCACCAACAGACCCTGCAGGGGAGTGAACCGGTTTTGACGATTCGACCGCCAGTCCAAAAAACGCGACGACTCCCAGGTCAATCGCCATTTCGATTATTCAGCGTCCGCTGGTAAGGACATAACCTTTAGAAATTTCGCCAGAGGCCAATCAAAAGGTTGTAATCGTTTCTCAGTGCCTTCCCGTTCGGATTTCGAAGAACAGGCGCTTGCATGGCCACTTCGTAAATATATCGATGCGTTGTGTAGACAACGCCCGCCGTTGCGGACAACCGGGTACCACCACTATCCGTAATGTTTTTGCCGTTTCGCCTGTGGTTATCCTGCCAGTTAAAGTTCGCTTCGATCATACCGTCCAAACCGGCAACGTCCCCTTCGTGTTCCCAGGTTCTTAGGGGTGGTTTCCAGGCCGCGTTGATGTTGAAGGCATCGCCAGGCTCGAACCCATTGTGCTCCTGATTAAACTGATACTCCATATTAAGAAAACGGTGGGGTTTGCCGAACGTGGCGTCCCGGACGGCAAACCCAACGTGATAATCCGTGGCTCCCGAACCGAGGGTCCGGCCACGGGGTAGTCCCGCGGAGGTATCGTCCCCGGTTGGAAGTTCCACCCCGGCGTACGGGGAGAGACTGAACGTACGTCTCGTCCAGTTTTGTTCGTAAATGGTGTGGCGAAGAAAGGTCTCCAGGTCACTAAGTCCGTTAACCGTATGGACCCTCGAACCATCGTCGTATGTCAGGTCGATTTAAGCAATTCTGGAGAACAGTGCCGTCTTCTCGGATAATCCATACAGTCCAAACAAACGAGTGTTCCAGTCTACGAGCTCCCGGCCCTGTCCCGAGGGGTCGTCCGTCGATTGCTCGTACCAGGATTGGACTCGAACCATGTAATCCTTCTCCCCAATCGACATGGAACCGGGAAAGGTAATCGGTTGGGCCTGGACCGGCGAAAGAAAGTATCTGAACGCCACGGCAACAACGGCGGTCGCCACGGTAAGCTTATTGAACCATTTCATGGTCATTCGCTCCTATACTACAACAATTCTGACCCTGGGGACCGTTGCAATTAGAAATTCCAGCGTCCACCCACTGTGATCAAAAAATCCCTCTCGAGCGCGGTCCCGTGACGGTTCTGTTCAAGCGGGAGCTGAACGGAAACCTCCAGCACCCGACGGCTCCGTACGTATTGCAAACCAGGAGAAAGATACAGGGACGTACCCCCTGTATTGGGATTGGGAACTCCGTTCTTCTCGTGTTTCTCCTGATCCTCGAGGTTGATCTCAACAAGGCCCGTCAACTGGGAGTAGGACCGACCGGAACGGTATGCTTTTAGCACCCTCTGATAGGCATAGTTCACCTCGAAGACATCACCGAACTCGAATCCGTCGGCCTCGGTGTTGTCCTGGTAGGACAGGGAGGCAAACTGGCTGACGTAAAAACCAGCCTTCTGGTAGACCACACCAATGCTCGGGTCCCAGCTTCCCGACCCGAGTTGAAGAGGCCGTGGGAGTCCGTCCTTGTCGTGTTCGCCGTTGGGCATCTCAAGCCCGACGAAGGGAGCGACGGCGGTTTGACCCCGATGGTAGTTGTTTCGATACGCCGTGTAGCGAACCACCCCCCTTACGTCACCGAATCCAACGGCCCTCCGTGGCGACGACCAGCTGGACCGCGTCTGTTCCTTGTCCAGATACGGTACGACCCCAATCAGCGCCACATCAGGATTCAACCCGTAAGCTCCCACCAGGGCCAAAGACTGAACCCTCAGGTTCCGGTTCAGGGACCACCGCTCCACCGAAGCACGTAGTGTCGTGGTCTTTAAGCGATACACCACGTCGTTGTCGGTAACGGGCATAGCCGAGTTGAAGGTAATCGGTGCCGCATGGAGAACGACCGGAAAAATCAAATAGGCGAGAAGCCCCATCCAGTAGATTCCGAGGTAACCTATTTGCTGGAGACGAGACATCTCATTGTCCTCCCGATGGTTTCCAGACCTGGACCCGGTCGGTGGCATAATCCGTGACGTAGACCGCGCCGTTGTTACCGACCGCAACGTCGGTGGGTTGATTCATGTCCCCCGGGCCGAACCCACTGGTCCCGAAGGCCGTCAGAAAGTCCCCCTCCCGGTCGAAAACCTGCACCCGGTGGTTACCCCAGTCCGTCACAAAGACACGTTCGGCGTTCTTCGACACGCCTACACCGTAGGCGCCCTTGAACCAGCCCCGGAACGGTCCCGGGATATTTAGCCCAAAGAACCCGCCCCGCACGCCGAGGCGGTTGCCCTTCGGACCGTAATGTTTATACCGATCGTTGAACGTATCGGTCACGTAAAAATGGCCAGTGTTCGCCACGGCCACGTCGGTGGGATAGTTGAAGTAGCCGTAGTGAAAGAACCCCTTCGTGTTTTTTTCGCCCCAGGTGGTAAGTTGTTTTCCCTGCGGGGAGATTTTCTGGACCCGCTGACCCATGAACTCGACGACGTAGAGGTTGCCCTCCGAATCCACGTCGACACCCCCGGGCTGGTTAAACGTCACTTTAACGTCGCCGTTTTCTCCGTAGGTTCGCATGAGTTTTCCCCGTGGCGTGAACACCTGGACACGGTCGTTAAGAAGGTCGGCCACGTAGATGTTTCCGCCTGGACCGACCTCCGGACGCATGGGACGGCGGAAATCACCGGGATCCGAACCGGTCCGGCCGCCGGTGCCAAGCACCTTACCCTTTTCAGTAAAGACCACCATCCGGTCGTTGCCGGTATCCGTTACGTAAACCCGACCAGCGGCAACGGTGATCCCGACCGGCCGCTCAAGCTTATCGGAGCCGAACGACCGTACGAACTCGTAGGAAAGATCCGTTCCGAGAGGATATAGAAGTTGCTGAAGTCCTCCTAATAAAAGTATTGCAATGACGGCGTAAGCCAGATACCAGGCCCGTCGGGTATACATCGATTAAAACCACCCGTCGTCCGAGTCCTTCCCGGAGTCCTCCTGGCTCTTATCATTTTTCTCCGGTACCAGCGGGGGGAGTTTGGCCGATTTTCCCTGCGACCAATCGATCACGGCAAGCGAAAACTGTGCCCCGAGCTTCTCTGCCGTCTCAAGCGCGTCCCCCGACTCGATGACCGTACCGTGCACCTGCACGGTATCCCCGAGGTTACCACGCCTGTACTCCTCCACCAGTCTGTTGTACGACGATTCAGTATCCGAGGCCGTTAGTCGCAGGGTCATCTCCGCCTTCGAATCCTTCAGTAAAAGATCGGAATCGTCGGGTGCACCGGACCACTGAAGCAACCCTCGGGCCACGACATCGGCGCCAAGGTATTTGAACCCGGCTTTGTCGACCGTTTTTTGAGCGTTCTCTAGCGAAAACGGGCGGTGTTCGTCGAACAGGACCACGGCTTCGGCACGGGATACGCTGACGTTGTATTTAGCGGGAGCAAGATGTTCGTCGACCTTGTCCTCCAGACCGGAGGCACAGAAGGGTCAAGCCATACCACCGACACCGATCCGGAGCCAGCGAACCCCGGAAAACGCCGGCGAAACACTGAGCACTACGATTCCGGCGATCACTGTTAGGAAACCAATTTTACGAACCACGAAAACCACCATCCTAAAGGGTATGAACAGGTATAGTGTCCGCACGATTTCACGATCATATTTCAAATACATTTTTTAGTCTGACAGTTTTTGTCTCAAACGTGGAACCAATATCATCCACACTTAGATGACCCCTACAGTGATTTTAGGGCCTCGACCTTACTCCAGGGTCAAGTGGTTCCCAGGATACCATTATACGCCACACGTCCGGGCACCGGTTTATCACTCTATTTTTAAAAAGAGTTGCTCCGATGATCGATTTTCCGACGTGATGGCCTCTTGTACTTTGGAGCAGAAATAACTGCGATCACAGAGCCCGGGGGTATAATAATTGAATAAATCGGGGTTAGCTCCGGGGGAGATTTTCACCTGTTTCAATTTGAATTTCTAAGGTAAAAAAAGAAGTGAAAATGATCCTACCAGGGAAAGAAATTTATTTTTATCAAATGACTGCCGTCTGGTATATCCAAAATTATTGTAAATCACCTAACGTCATAAATGGTTTGTGCGTACAAATTTTTAAGCCGACATCTTACTATGGTAAACGCAAAAAAGTTCACATTGAATCGTATTCCTTCAACTGAAACCACTATCAAGAGAAAATAAGAACTCCAGAATCAGATGTCGTTGTTACTGGTTCGAGTCCGTTTCTGGTTGCAGCAGGCATCTTTTCCTTCCATAATCACTCTTGAAATCAATCCCCAGAGAAGGACACCGCAATGTTGCCATCGCCTATGAGCAAACATCCCCGGTCGTCTTTTTTGAGACCGCACAAACCCCCCGCGCCTCGAAGCTAACATCCAATATGGACACGGGTGAACTGGACGGGGAATAACCGCGGGGCTAATCGCGGGCGTTTCGGACATCACTGTAGAAATAGGCTTTTATCTTGGGACCGAGCGATCGGCGTCCGTTATTGTGACTCGATCCGGAATATTTCACCGACTTAGCCGGGACGCGCTGAAGACGATCGAAACAAACCATCCCGAACTCGGATTTGCCTTTCACCGGATGATTGTGGAACTGGTTTCCGAACGACTCCGCAGTACCAACGAAACCGTCGAGTCACTTCTGGACTAGTAACCGGAATGTCTTCCGGTACGGAGTCAGCATCCACGGTCAGTGGATCCTGCTGGAGGGTTACCACACGAATGGTCGCAATCTGGATGTATGTTAACTCCCTGAAACAATCATGCTTCCACAACGCTTTTAAGACCAGGCAAGAACGAATTACTGCACCAACGTCTGACTCAAATTAGTCAACTTTGTTTAATACAGAAATGTTTATCAGTGTCCAGAACAGCTTGAGCAATATTACTACTGGTATTAATTATTCATATAAACCCGAAAGAGGCATTCGATGAGCTGACACTGATTGTTAGGATTGAGTTGAATTAACGTAGTTCCACCTCAGCTTCCACATCCTGGCCGGACATCAAGACTCAATCACGTGTGATCATTGTGGACAACCCCCGAGGGACTTTTAAGGTTCCGGATAACGAGGCAGATCGCATTCAGCGTCTGAAAAATTATCACATACTGGATTCCCCCTCCGAGCCGTCCTTCGACAATCTGACTAAATTGGCCGTTGACATCTTTGAGATGCCTATCGCAATCATCGGACTTATCGACAGTGACCGCCAGTGGCATAAATCTTACGTTGGGTTTGATTTCGAGGAACTCGATCGAGCCTGCAGTTTCTGCAACGATTTGCTGATCGACAACCAGGTCATGACAATCGAGGACGCTCGAAACGACCCTCGGGTAAGCGACAATCCCATCGTAACGGGTGACCCCTATATCCGCTCTTACGCCGGAGCCCCGATAGAAACTGAGGATGGTTACATACTCGGGGCGTTCTGTGTACTGGACCGGGAGCCCCGAAGTTTCTCCGAAACCGAACGTAACATCCTCCGGGGATTGGCCAACGAGGCCATGACTCAGATCAACCTTCGCTACGAAAACGAGGAACGCCGTCGGACCAATCAACAGATGCAGGAAGAAATCAAACATTACGAGGAACAACTCTACGAAAAGAACCTGGAGCAGGAAGAACTCCTTCACCGGGCAAAAAACCACTTCTCCCAGGTTAAGAGTCTCCTCAGTCTGCAAAAATCTAAACTTACCGACCCGGACAACATCCGTGCCCTGGAACTGGCGGAAATCCGCCTCCATGCCTTTGTCAGCATCTACGATCAACTGAACAAGGCCAAGGAATCCCTAACGATAAACTCTAACCAGTACCTTTCCAGTATTTCCAGCAATATTTTGAAGGTTTTCGATGACATTTCCCCACCTATAAGTATCGAACAGAATATCGAGGATCTGGAACTTTCAAGCGACAATGCACTCAAATTCGGACTTGCCCTCAACGAACTCATGACGAACGCCTACAAACACGTCTTCCTACCAAAGTTAGGATCCCGGCTAATACTTATCTTTGGGGCCAGGGGAGATGAACTCGTATTATCCGTAGAGGACGATGGGCCAGGACTCAGTTCGAAGGACCAATCTGACGGCAATCCCCCGCAAGGGCTCAACATCCTCCAGGATATTATCGAGTACGACGGAAAAGGATCAGTCGACTACCGGGAGGATAACGGAGCTATTTTTACCGTAAGAATCCCCCGGGCGGAGTAACAGCGCAACCATATTCTTGTCTGCAGTCCCCACCGATCAAAGTTATTCAACCCTACACCGGTCACTAAGGTAACCGTAAAGTGACAAACGGCATAATTAACCGAAAAGCTCCGCGGAAACTTTTGAAATTACCTCTCGACGGGACCGGCAAAGACCTTTAAATCGAAGGTTTGGCGCAGGGATATACCGTGTTTCTGAGTGCCAAATGTGCTTACCGCCAGGGTAAAGTTGAACGTCCCCGCCACTTTTGGAACACCTACAATTTGAATGGTCCTGTTTTGGCCGGCCTCCAATGCTGGGTTCTCCGTATCCGGACGCAAACGAAGGCCTTCGGGGAGGCCACCTTCCACAAGCCGGAACGAATTCAGCGGTGAGTTCTGGCCGCGTAGGTGGAGGTTAACTTCATAGGACTCCCCGGCAGTAGCATCCGGTAGTGCCCTCGGAAGCAAGACGGGCTGTTCCTGGCAACCGACCAGTAGAGTCACAAGGACGAGTGTGAGGAAAGATGTCATAGAGAGACGATTTGTAACGAGTGTTTGTCTCATATTTGGATGTTCATGGATCGAGAAATAAAAAATCCTGTTTCAGACTAACGCTACGAACCGGGGCGAACGGTAAGGACTCCCCGCAACCATGCCATCACATCACCCACGGTCACCCCATTATACCCTGACTGTTGGCTAAACCCTATCCCGGTGAGTCCCTCGGAACTGACCTTTGATCTTCCGCAAGACGGAAAAAGCCGTTACGCTTTATTACGAAAGGAACAAATTCCAGTCCCAGAGGGTGGTTAATGTATGAAACTGCCCCAAAAGCTGATTATGATTGTTCTACTGATGGCGGCTCCGTTACTTG
>JBDGPI010000080.1:10063-11253 GCA_042219765.1 Salsurabacterium abyssinicum (SeqCode) | reverse complement strand
AGCCCAACAAGAACTCCCCCACCAATGCCACACAAACAGCTAACTCCTCGTCCAACGAGAAACCCCAGGTCCTCAAGCCCTCCGACATCAACTACCACTACCGGGGCTCTCTTGCACCCGAGTGGTACGGCCGGTCCTACAAAAAAGAGGGACGTTACCGGGCCAGTGGATACGGTCAGTCGTCCAAAAAAGACATTGTTCTGAACAAGGCACGACTGCGAGCAAAACGTCACCTTGCAATTCTGAAAGGACTGGCAATTAAACAGGATGATGGAACAGTCACGATCAGCGGCACACTATCCGGCATTCGAACAGTGCACCAGCACATAGTCCAGGACAATGGAACCTTTTACGGCTTCGTCATGCTGGAAGCAAGATGAATTTAGAGTGGTTTTTTACGTTTTTGCTGAATTCCTACAACCGGACAGTCTCCGAAAGACCACGATATCAGAACGATCTGAAAAAGACCTTCACTTCTCGGAACACCACAATCGCAACCCGGCGATATGGGATGAGGCTTCCAGCAGGGCAACCATCCGGCAAAGAAGCTCAACCGGACGTACGATTCGGACTTTCTACCGGGAGGACTTAACATGCCCGAAATTACCTTCATTGATCAATCCTGGACAATAAATGCACCGGCCCCTGAGGTCTTTGGCTGTCTTCAGGAGGTCGAACAGTGGCCGGAGTGGGCCAGCAAAATCAAATCGGCCTCGCGTAGTGGAACTGGAGCCCTTTCGCCGGGTGAAACCATACAATTTGTCCCTGACTTCATCCTGCCGTTACCCTTGAGTGCAACAGTTGGGAGCGTCGAGGAACCGCGACGAATCAGCTGGGGGGTCAGTGTACCCGGCTTTACTATAGAACATCGCTTCGATATCAGGGCAGACGGTCAGTCCTGCGAGATCAGCCAATTCGAATCCGCCCGGGGGCTGCTGGCTCCGACCAGTTTTCCCTTTAAAAGCATGCTTTACGAACTTGACCAGCAGTGGGGCGACGATCTTGCGGATCACCTCCGTTAATTGGATAGGGAGGAAAGGATTTTCTTGATCAGCCTGGGCGTAGAGCACTCTCCGACTCACAGCTTTTTTTTGGCCGTACCATTATTTACCAAGACTGCCCTGCTTTAGGACGTTGACCCACCATCATCGGAGATCTGATCTCCCATCGAACCGATAAAACTGGACCGC
>JBDGPI010000080.1:5654-9959 GCA_042219765.1 Salsurabacterium abyssinicum (SeqCode) | reverse complement strand
CCTCCGACCGTTACGGGGGAAACAAAGTCAGGAAGCTCGAGTATTTGCTCGCCCAGGCCAGGACCAAGAAAAAAGACAACGTCTGGACCCCGGGTGGTATCGGCAGTCACCACGTACTGGCGACGTCCATCTTTGCCAGGCAAGTAGGCCTCACGCCAAAGATTCTTCACTTTGAACAGGAGGCCAACGACCACGTGCGGGAGGTCCTGCTGGCCCTCAGCACAAAGAACCCCGACCTCTGTCTCAGTAAATCCATGCCGGAGTTCCTCGTCAGGCTGGCTTTGAGGAAGTCCATGATCAACCTCGGTCTGGATCAATCAACCTACTACATTCCGGCCGGCGGATCTTGACCGATTGGTGTTCTGGGCTACTACCGGGCCGCGACGGAATTGGTGCAACAGGTAGAAAACAACGAATTGCCCGTTCCCGACACCCTGTTTGTTCCGGTTGGTAGCGGGGGAACACTGGCGGGACTGAGCCTGGGAATTAAAAATTCTCCCCTGGACTGCCAGCTGGTAGGTATCCGGGTTATAAGTCCCCTTTTCGTTAATTCCTGGTTCGTAGCGCGACTTGCCAACAACACCGCCACACTCATTGAGGAGCACTCCCCGTTATCCCCCGAACCGGTTACTCGAGAGGATTTTGAACTGACCGGGGAATACCTCGGACCGGGTTACGGGAAAGCAACTCCGGAACTTCGGAATTTTTTGTCGAGAACGCGTGATAAGGTATCGTTTCGACTGGACCCAACGTACACCGGGAAAACCCTCCAGGCTCTGTATCAAGAACGCCGGAAAAGAGGCCTCGAGGACAAGGTTGTCCTCTACTGGCACACGCTCAGCCAGGTGGACCTATCGGTATGGACAAACAAGGCTTCCAAAAAGGACTTACCCGACGAATACCATGTGTACTTTGAATAATGAATTTCCGATAGCGCTTCTCGTTATCGATAATCGTTGATACTTATTATCTCGAATCTTTAGGGCGTCCACTCATTCAGGACAGTCCGTCAGGAAAAGTTAGTGATTAAGCTTAATCCCGGAGACGGTAGCCGGTTTTAAAAATAATTGCGACCGTCACCATCCCGATCGCCAGGAAAACGAACACCATGCCGAGGCTGACCGCCAGGCTGACGTCGGCACTTTCGTAAAAACTCCACCGGAACCCACTGATCAGGTAGACCACCGGATTGACCAGGGACAATTTCTGCCAGAGCGGTGGCAACATATCTATGGAGTAAAAACTGCCCCCCAGGAAAGCAAGCGGGGTAATTATAAGGTTGGGAATGACCTGAAGTTTCTCGAAATCATCCGCCCAGATACCGATAATGAATCCCAGCAAACTAAATGTCACACACGTGAGCACGAGAAAAGCCATCATCCAGATTGGGTGCATAATCTGGAGCGAGACAAAGAAACTGGAAGTAATCAGGATAACTAAACCGATGATGATGGACTTGGTCGCCGCCGCACCCACGTACCCAACAACGATTTCAACGTACGACAACGGTGCGGATAATATCTCGTAGATCGTACCGGTGAACCCGGGGAAGTAGATGCCGAAGGAGCCATTGGACACACTCTGGGTCAACACGGTCATCATAATCAGACCGGGCACGATGAAGGACCCGTAGCTGACACCATCGATGTTACTGATCCGTGAGCCAATGGCCGAGCCGAAGACGATAAAATACAGCGCCGTCGAGATAACCGGGGACAGTAGACTCTGTCCGAGGGTACGAAACATCCTCGCCATCTCAAACTTGTAGATTGCCCAGATCCCCCGGAGATTCACGAGCCGTTCACCAGATCAACGAATATTTCCTCCAGCGAGCGCTGTCGGGTGCTCATGTCTTGATAGTCGACGCCGGTCCGATCAAACCGATCCATGAAATCGGAGACTCCCGTTTCACTCCGATCTCCAGGATAGGTGTAAATCAACTCGGTATTTTCATTCTCCAGCCGTACGTCGTCCTCCGATAGTCGATCGGGAATTGACGTAAGAGGTCTGGCCAGTTCAAGCACCAGTTCCTTTTTTCCGAGGTCTTCCATTAGCCTGGACTTTTGTTCGACTTTGATCAGTTCACCGTTATCAATCACACCGATTCTGTCGGCCATTTCCTCGGCTTCCTCAAGGTAGTGGGTCGTCAGGATAATCGTAACGCCGGTTTCCCTCAGCTCCAGTACCTGCTCCCACATTGATTTACGGAGCTCGACGTCGACACCTGCCGTGGGCTCGTCCAGGAAAAGAATCTCGGGTTCGTGCGACAGGGCCTTCGCAATCATCACGCGCCGTTTCATACCACCCGAGAGCATACGTATTTCTTCGTCTTTCTTGTCCGCAAGCGACAGGCGATGAAGCAGCGTTTCAATGTACTCCGGATCGGGGGGATTCCCGAATAGTTCACGGCTGAAGGTTACGGTGTCCCAGACGGATTCGAAAGCATCAGTCAAAAGCTCCTGAGGCACGAGCCCGATCCGGGACCGAGCTTTGCGGTATTCCCGGACGTTGTCGTAACCATCGACTCTGATTCGACCATCGGTAATCTGCACGATACCGCAGATGGCATTGATCAGGGTTGTTTTACCCGCTCCGTTGGGACCCAGAAGCGAGAATATCTCACCTGATTCGATCTCAAGATTAACGTCTTTCAGGGCCTCAAGTCCGTTTCCGTAAACCTTGTCGAGCCCCTGAATGGAAATCGCCGGTGTCTCGGACATACGTCGTTTCCTTTCTCGTAAGGCAGTATGACCATCTTACTATAATCATTCTATCGGATAGTTCTTTCGGAACGTCATAAATGTCAAAGGACTTGCTGCTAAGTGGTCTCGCCCTAATTTACCTACTTTCCGGCCAGGCTCCATAATTCTCCTATTTTGGTGACCACCCTTTTATTAGTCTGTACTTGAATCCTGACATAACCTAAGAACCTGAGTAGTGTTGCAGTCCAGGAGGACAATCATGCCTAGATTGTGATCACAACCGATACGGTGAGTTTTCCGCAGGCCGGGAGACTCTTTTGCTAACCACTAATCATACCATCCCGACGAATGACTGGCTTTATTTCACGACTTTAGAAGTTTATATTGATTTTTGATTCCGCTGCAATATTCGACATTGAGGGAATGGTCCTGGTTGGGCTCCGACCGCTCCGTAACTTACAGCACTCTAAAACAGGCCGTGGAAAGCGAACCACTACCCGCCGTCGTCGTTGATTTAGCAACACTGGACCGAAATACCGAACGCCTCGGTCGCATTGTGTCGGACGCGGACAAAAATCTCCGTGTGGCCTCCAAGTCCGTTCGTGTTCCAGCCATTCTCAAGAGGATACGGGATCAGCTCGGGGACACGTTCGGCGGTTTAATGACGTTTTCACCCTCGGAAACAGTTTTCCTTCACGAAATGGGATTCAACGACTTCCTGCTCGCTTATCCCCGGGTACACACCGATCACATTAAAACGTTACTTGAATTAAACCGAACGGATGCTTCAGTCACAGTCATGGTCGATGAACCGGAACACCTGGAGCAAATTAAAACTGCGGCAGACGTTTCTGGTACTGAGGAGCCACTGCCGGTCTGTATTGACCTGGATGTTTCCTACCGTCCCATGGACCACACACATATTGGCGTAAGACGGTCACCGGTACTGGATATCCGTGATTTCAAGCAACTATATCGTTCGGTGAAGGACTGTCCGGCCGTTCGTTTCAAAGGAGTGATGGGTTACGAAGCACAACAGGCAGGAGTTCCTGACGACAGTCCCTACCATCCGGTCAAAAACTACGCAATTCGAGCTATGAAGGTCCTGTCCCGGCGATCCGTCCGGAAAAAACGAAAAGAGATTGCCACTTTTCTCGAGGAGATAGAACCGGATCACCTCTTCAACGCCGGTGGTACCGGCAGCCTCCGGGCGAGTGTTCAGGAAGATTGGATTACCGAAGTAACTGCCGGCTCGGGTTTCCTTCAATCTCACCTCTTCGATTACTACCGTAACCACCACAACGAACCGGCTTTCTGTTTCGGGCTTCCCGTGACCCGGAAACCGGCCGATAACATCGTCACCTGTCAGAGTGGGGGCTTTACCGCCAGTGGCCCCGTGGACGATGACAAAGCCCCCCGGCCCTTCCGGCCGGAGGCCATGCACACCCTGCCGGCCGAAGGATTTGGCGAGGTCCAAACCCCCCTGAAACTTTCGGACGAGCTCCGTCTTGAAGTCGGCGATCCGCTGTTCTTTCGACCGGCCAAAGCGGGAGAAATTGCCGAGCGCTTCAACGAGTACCTCCTTGTTCGGGATGGCACGGTC
>JBDGPI010000080.1:5325-5583 GCA_042219765.1 Salsurabacterium abyssinicum (SeqCode) | reverse complement strand
TGGAGTAACTGGTCCGGTAGGGTTAGGTGTCGACCGAGCGGACTTCTGGAACCCTCAACGCAAAAGGAACTCAAGCAAATTGTCCAGGACCATTATCGGAAAAACTCTACACTCCGGCTGGCCGGGGCAGGGCATTCCTTCACGGATCTCGTAAAGACGAACGAAACAATTGTCACCCTTAGAAATTTTAGGGGGGTGACGAACCATGATTCCGACAAACGGACCGCAACGATACGGGCCGGAACACCTCTATCGGAG
>JBDGPI010000080.1:0-5305 GCA_042219765.1 Salsurabacterium abyssinicum (SeqCode) | reverse complement strand
CCAGCGCTGTGGGATTACGGAATGTCAATGAGCAACCTCGGCGACATCGATCGTCAGACACTGGCCGGGGCAATCAGTACCGGAACGCACGGGACCGGAATTGACTCGGGCATACTCTCCACTCAGATAAGTAAAATGGAGTTAATGACACCGGAAAAAGGCTGGGTTCAGTGCTCCGAGGAGAATAACCCCGAGCTGTTCCGTGCAGCCCAGGTCTCCCTGGGAGCATTGGGTATCATTGCCAGTATTACACTGGATCTCGAACCGGCATACTACCTGCACGAACGGGTTCGCAAGCAGTCACTCGGCTATTGTCTTAATAACCTGGACGACCTTCGGCAGAACAACCGTCATTTCGAGTTCTTCTGGTTCCCGGGAACGGAGATCGCCCTGACCAAAACCCTCAATAAAACCGATCAGCCCGACTCCGATTCCAGCTGGCAGATTGGTGAACGGATTGAAAATTTGCTTTTCGAAGTACTCTGTGGAACCGGTACAGTCGCTCCGGTTCTATCGCCTCTTTTGAATAAGCTTACCGTATTCGGGGCGTCCACATCGGACTGCAACGGTCGCTCCTACGAGATTTTTTCAACCGTTCGGTCCGTTCGCTTTAACGAAATGGAGTACAGTATTCCCATTGAGTCCACCTCGGAGGTCTTACGCCGAATCCGTAACCTGATCGAACGGAATCACCCCGAAGTCCAATTTCCCGTCGAGGTCCGATTTGTGAGCGGTGACGATATTCCCTTGAGTCCGGCTTACGGGGACAACAGGGCCTTCATTGCCCTCCACAAATACCACCGCAAACCCTACGAAGAGTTTTTTCGCTCGGCTGAATCAATTTTTCGGGACTTTGGCGGTCGTCCACACTGGGGCAAGATGCACTACCAGTCGGCACCGGACCTCAGGGGGATTTATCCGCAGTGGGATGACTTTCAACGGGTAAGAAAGAGACTGGATCCGAAAGGCGTAATGCTGAACGATTACCTCGAGGGACTATTCGATGAAAAATAGTCAATCCTGACGGTCCCAGTGCGTAACCGCAAGACCTCAATCAACAACTACGCGATCACGACCGGACTCCTTTGCCTCGTAGAGGGCCTGGTCAGCCGCCTCCACGAGGTCATCACGATTTTTTCCGGATAGATCATCAAACGTTGCGACTCCAAGGCTCACCGTTACCACGTCGGCCGTCGGGGAGTACTCGTGTGGGATTCCAAGTGCTTTAACGGCTTCTCGCATCGTCTCGGCAATTTCAGCGGCATCGGATTCTGAAGTGTCGGGTAAAATGACCGCAAATTCCTCGCCGCCGTACCGTGCAACCGTATCACTTCCCCGGCGCGCCCGTTCTCGAATGATCCGGGCCACCTTCTGAAGGCACTCATCGCCCGTGGGATGACCGTAATGGTCGTTGTATTCCTTGAAATGATCGATGTCGATCATTAAGAGCGACAGGGGGCTATTCTCTCGCGTCAGTAACTCCCATTTTGTTCTCAGGGTCTCCTCGAATAGTCGGCGGTTCGGCGCCCCCGTCAGTTCATCGTAGTAGGATAGCTCCTCCAGTTTTTCGTTAGCTTTTTTGAGTTCATCGTTCTTCTCCTCGAGCATTTCCTTTATTCGTTGAAGTTCATCGTTCTGGGTCTCGAGTTCGTGGTTTGCCTCCCGTAATTTCTTTGACTGCTCCTCCAGGGCCACGTCGTTAAAGATATGAATCAAGTCCCTGGCGATAACTTTGTCGATTTCCGTCCAGCGCCGGCATTGGCCCTGGATAATCTGAGTCCACTCCTCGAAGGACCTCCGGGGGTTCAGTTCGTTTGAATCGTCAACGGTGACGGGATTGCGCGGGTCACCCCCCCACTGTTTCTTGCTTTCTTGCTCCGGACGAAACCAGACGCAGTAATGTTCACGGCTCTGTGTGACATTCATGGCAAGAAGTCCGCTGAACTCTTCAGGGACGTGTAAACTCTCGTCTAACTCACTTTCAAGCGACTTCGTTACAACCATCCCATCAGTCTCCAGACGGGATACAATCCAGTCAAACAGTGCCTCGGACGGAGGGTCCTGATTACTATCCGCAAGCCAGTGAACTCGTTTATCAAATTTCATGTAAAACGCGTTCGAATTCAATACCTCAAGTAGATCCTCGGCCGATCGATCAAGAAATCCAAACAGGTCATCCTCCGACCCAGGGGTCTGAAGGTAACTTTTACGAAAGGTTTCGACTGCCCGTTGTCTCTCCTCCCGTTCCTCGGCCTCGAGGTTTTCAATTTCCGCCGAGGCATACTGTCCAACTAATTTAGTCAGGTAACGGGTGTGCCAGTCAACGAATCCACTCCCACGCTTGTGGGCTGTTATCAATCCCCAGAGGTCATCATCAACCATCAGGGGAACGGAAATCGAGGCCCCGACGTTCATGTTCTGCATGTACTTCCGGTGGATCAACGGCACGTTACGGAGGGTGGAGTAAGTCAAATCAAGGTCCTCACGTGAAAGCTCACCGTCGGTGTCAACCACCGATACCGGCTCGTATTCGGATCTGGGAATGTAACGGATGTCCGTCAAACGGTAAATCCGCCGTGCCGGTTCGGGAATATCGGAGGCGGGAAAATACTGATCGAGGTAGGAGTCCATCTCGGGGTCTTTTGACTCGGCCACAACGTGCCCGTGGCCCTCGTGTTCGAAGTTAAGCACAATAACCCGATCGTATCCAAGCGTCACCTGAACGAGTCCGGCCAGGGTATCGAAAAGGTTCGACTTGCTTCTCGCTGCTTTGATTCGTTTTAAAACCGTGTCCTCCCGGAAAATGAGTTCGGTACTGGTCTGGGAAGGTTCTTCGTGGGGTTCAAGTTCAAGACCCAGAGTCTGCCCAACACTGTAAACACTCGCCAGAAATGTATCACCACCGGCGTTCAGCGTAAAATGCTCACGCTCCAGAACGGAATCCTGGTACAGCTGACGCAGGTACCCGACGGACTCATCGTTGAGTACACTGGTGACGGGTTCACTGAGGACCTCCTCGACCTCTTGTGGAAGGTACTCCGACAGGTTCCTGCTAACGGCGAGAATAGAAAAGTCAGCCGGGTCAAGCTGAAAAAAGACACCGTGTGGTTGAATCAGCGCGGTCTGCTGAATTGGATCATTGTGGCATTGCTCCAGATCAACACTTTCGTCAATTCGAGCATCTCCGGTCGTTATGAATTCTCGGTTGTCCAAGGTTATCCCCTCTGGGCCATTGTGATGGTCCGAATACTGACGACTCATCAGCCAGAAATCTCATGTTGTTAATAATGGCAGGAAGATCCAATCGATATAACGGTACTGTCTGCCTCAAACTGTAGAAAAATTGTCCGTTAAACTATCACGGATGGAAAGGCCCATGAGCCGGAGTTCCCATTAGTAAACAAACACCCCGGTCTTCAGGAACCACCATCTACCGCCTCTCTTATCAAGAACCATAAATTTATGTACGTAAGGTTTTAACATTATCTTTAAAACATATTAATACCTTTCGCTTTGACATAGCTTTATTTGATTAATATAATCATCCAAATATTAATTGTTCTAAATAATTTCTTTCAATTTTGGCTGACTGGAGGTTTCTCCGATGAATTCTCTTGTGTCCGATGAAATTCAGCAGCAGCTCGAAGATTTTGCCAGGATTTATGCCGAAGCCTTCCGGCAGGTTCGCCGACGGATTCAACGGAAGGGTCGTTAAAGCTAATCATTCCTGTCGTTTCGTCGAAGAGGAAGTTTACCGTTGTTCGAAGACCTGCCTGAAAGAGGGGCTCTTGTTTTACGGGGCTGATTGAAATTCGGGGGATTTTTGGAAACTAATCCGTTTCATCTAAGAAGGGGATCACAATGAAAAATCCTTTGAACGCCGATACTTTTGAAGAATCGTTTTTTGATCCAACGTCACTCAGTCTGGACGTAAGTCATTTTAATCTGTCCACCTTTTCCTCAAAATTAAATTTTCTGGGTAGTTATCTGAACCACCACCTGAACAACAAGTTAAGTGTTGTCGAGGGAAACGTCCGGTATGCTCGGATAATGATTAATGAACTCGATAACGTTGAAACTGCTGACAGAAAAAGCCGGCTCAGGATTGAGGCAATTAAGCGTGGACTCCGGGAAGCCCTCGATCCTATCGAAGACACCCTGGACAAACTTCGCTTCATTCAGTCGGACGTTAAGAAATTTCTGAAACTGGAAGACTCGTTCTCCGAATGATTCTTACTCCAGGTAGTTATTGATTCAACACCTGAACCTATCGAGTATTTCAATGACGGCAGTCTACTTTATTTAATTCGACGAAAAGGTTAGTCCGATATTGACCCCTGTTATTTCCTCAGTGGTTCCGTTAACCTCCTTATCCGAATACTTAATCCCCTCAACGTAAAAACTGTTCGTGGAATTACCGGCAAGATTAATTTCTATTCCTATCCCTCCGGACGCACCGCTCCACTCGACTTTCCCACAGCTGGTGGCACAGGCAAGAATTTCGCCCGAGGTGTAGCCGGCCAGAACATACGGCCGAATGGAGTACAACGGTATTTTGAGCTTGCCAAATCCCCCGGAATACTGATCCACTTTCGTCTTGACCGGCACCCCAAGGAGTTCTTCCTCGGTCGTACCGCTGAATCCATAACGGACATCAAAACCCAGGTAACTTGTCGCAGCATAGCCGAGCCTGCCTTCAAAACTGGTGTGCGACCAGGTCTGGTCGTAATCGGATCCCGAAATCGAACCTTTTTCCCGATAGTCCAAAGAGCCTACGGTAAGTCCACTGTAGGGCCCGGATTCAGCAGTTGAAAACGAACCCGACGCCACCAGGAAAACCATCAGAACGAGGATAGTAGGTAGAAATTTGTTCTCTAAGACCATCATGAGCTCACACCCCCGGCAAGCCTTTTAAGTGCAAAACCCGCGACTGCACTGTTTCAGATAAATCAAACAGTTTCTTTGATTTCTTCTTTAGTCTTTCCGTTGTCTGACCGTTGCTGATTAATGCGTTTTCGACGCTTCTGTGCTTCTTCATGTTTTCGTTCTCGTTCCTTGATAATCTCGTCGGCCTTTTTCTGATGCTTCTGATTCGGTGTCACATATTCAATCCCCTGGTGTAGCCGGTTCTCGTTGTAATGATCGATGAATGCTTCAATGTCCTCCTGTGCTTCCATGAGGCTTGCATAGCGTTCTCTCAAGTAAATCCGTTCATACTTAATCGTCTTATGAAAGACCTCAATCTTCCCGTTGGCCTCCGGATGATCCACTGGGATCGTCCGATGACTCACGCCTAATTCATCCA
>JBDGPI010000079.1:32217-34366 GCA_042219765.1 Salsurabacterium abyssinicum (SeqCode) | reverse complement strand
GGGATAGAATCATCCCGTAGCTACGACCGTTTCGCCACCCCGAATGCTTTGATCAACTGAAACTGTCGGATCTACACCACCGGGAAGAATTAAATCAGTTCGGGATCCGAGTGCAATCATACCAAATCTGTCCCCCTGGTTAAATTGATCCCCGAGATCATTCCAGAAATGAATTCGCCGGGCCAGTAAACCGGCGATCTGCCAGACCTCGAACTCACGGGATTCGTTATCGTGACAGATGATTCGGTTACGCTCATTTCGTTCCTCAATATTGTCGGCAAAAGCCGGTAGAAAACGGCCCTCACGATACTCAATACCCCGAATGGTTCCTGAAACGGGCATTCTGTTAACGTGAACATTAAAGACGGTTAAAAAAATAACGATGCGGTTGCGACCATCCTCGGTGGTATCAACTCGAGTCACAATCCCGTCGGCCGGGGCCAACCAGTGTTCCTCCGGATTATTAACGGTGGGAAGGTTTCTGAAATCCGGTTCACGATCCGGATCCCGAAAAAAGTAGACAAAGAAAACCGTTAGCCCGGCGGATAAAACAAATAGACCGAGGAACCAGTAACTGGCCGTGTAAACCCAGATACCGTAAAAAAGAACGGTCGGTAGGGCACTACCGACAATCCAGGTGTACGATTCAGGACGAATATTCACAGTATTGAGGAGCCAGGCGGTCCGGTTTACCCTTCTTCAGTGTCTCGTTTGGAAAGCCAGGGCATCATGTTTCGAATTTTCTCGCCGACGTCCTCGATAGGATGTTCGGCCTGTTCCGCTTTTTTGGATTTGTAGACGGGCCGTCCGGCTTTGTTCTCGTTCAGCCATTCACGGGCAAATTCACCGGACTGTATCTCATCGAGAATTTCCTTCATGGTTTCCTTCGTCTCATCGTCAATGACTCGGGGACCCCTTGTAAGATCACCGTATTCGGCAGTGTCGCTACAGGAATCACGCATCCACTGAATGCCACCCTCGTGAACGAGATCAGTAATGAGTTTTAACTCGTGGAGGCATTCAAAATACGCAACTTCCGGTTGATACCCCTCGTCCATCAGCGTTTCAAATGCCGCAAGAATCAGATGGCTAACCCCACCACAGAGTATGCTCTGTTCGCCAAAGAGATCCGTTTCGCACTCTTCCTTGAAAGTCGTCTCGATCGCTCCGGCCCAGGTGCCACCAATCCCCCTGGAATACGCCAGCATACGCTCTTTTGCTCGCCCGGTGGCGTCCTGGTTAACGGCGACCAGGTTCGGTGTTCCTATTTCTTCCTGGTACATGGACCGAACGACGTGGCCGGGACCCTTGGGAGCGACCAGTACAACATCAACCCACTCCGGTGGTTCAATCTGGTAGAACCGGATATTAAACCCATGGGAGAAAACCAGCATATCCCCGTCATCCAGAACCGGTCGGATGGATTGTTCGTAGACCATCCGCTGAATTTCATCCGGTATCATCAGGGCGATGACATCAGCCTCTTCGGCGGCGTCCTGGGTCGTTTCCACCCGGAAACCGGCGTTTTCGGCATCGGAGATGGAATCGCTATCCTCCCTCAGACCAATAATCACATCAAGGCCACTGTCCTTGAGGTTTAGTGCGTGTGCGTGACCCTGACTTCCGTATCCGATGACGGCAATTGTTTCACCGTCGAGATCCGAGAGTTGAGCGTCTTCGTTGTAGTAAATTTCAGCCATTTGACTGACCTCCTGAAAAGACTGTTAAGGGTTAATCTGTGCGAGAGCCGCGGTTCCCGTTCTCGCTACTTCTTTAATACCGTACGGTTGAAGCAGATCAAGAATATCCTCAATTTCGGACTCGTCCCCCACAAACTGGGCCGTCATGGTTGAATGGGTTATGTCGATGACATCCCCGTCGTAGACATCAACCAGGTCCATAATTTCGGACCGATCCGAGGCAGTTGCCTTAAATTTCACGAGCAAGAGTTCGGAACTAACAATATCCCTGCTGGAGAAATCCTCGACTTTTACGGTTACGACCATTTTCTGAAGCTGTTTGACAACCTGTTCCAGCGTTTGAGGATCCTCCTCAACTACGATCGTCATCCTGGAAATCTCGGGATCGACCGTCTCACCGACCGACAGGGACGCAATATTAAACCCTCGGCCGCTAAACAGACCGGCTA
>JBDGPI010000079.1:31209-32168 GCA_042219765.1 Salsurabacterium abyssinicum (SeqCode) | reverse complement strand
GAGCTAAGACACCGGACTTATTTTCAACCAGCACCGAAATTGGCTGACGGTTTGTCTGACTCATCTGCCTAACACCTTTCCCTCTGAGTCGTCCTGAATAAAAATTTGTTTAAACATCAGAATTTAACGGACTTAATTAGTCATTGTTACACAAGCTGTGCGATTCGAAGCCCCAAAAAGGAACCAGGAGCACAGACCCCAGTAATAACTGGGCCAGACGACATTAGCATTGCTTCCGGAAAAAACTTAAATTGTCACAGGAAACTTTCATAACCGATCTCACTTAACGTCGACTGGACCCCACCCTCCCGAGATGGAGGGAAATGATGGAATTGGTCTATTTCGTTAAACCCAGATTTCAATCATGCTTTAGCGGAATTACTGACTGGACAACCGGCTACAATCCGGCACAGTAATGATCCGTTAAGGTACGTTATTATGGACCTGAGGACAAGTCCCTTCGGCATGGCCAGCAGGTCATACATCACTCTCTCCCAGTAATACCTCGTAATAAAAAAGGGGCAACATCAAATAGTAGAGTGGGAAGATCAGGGAAACGACCAGCAGGTACTTGGGAAAATCCGGTATCAACAGAAAACCAAGAACCAGTACCCCCCAGACAAAACCGAGCAGTGAAATCACGTACTTCTGAACGGGGAATTTCGAGGGATAAGGAAAGGGAATCGGGATCATCGTGGCAAAACCGAACAGCCAGCTGATCCCAACAATTGTTGCCGGACTTACGGTCGACATCCCCAGTCCCCAGCCGTAAAAGTAGAGAAAATTCCAGTACGACGGCCAACCGAGAAATGCCCGTTCCGTTTTACTATCGTCACGAGCAAACTGGATTGAGGAAACCACACAGACGAAAATACCGGTCGCAAGACCAATTGTTGAGACGGGAAGGATACCGGAGGCCCAGGCGGCACAGGTGGGAGCGATGACGTATGTCAGATAAT
>JBDGPI010000079.1:21030-31185 GCA_042219765.1 Salsurabacterium abyssinicum (SeqCode) | reverse complement strand
GCAAATGCATCGAGTTCATCACCACTAATGGCCGGTAGGACCGATTCAAGATTAAAATACCGGACAAGCGAACCATCAACCCAGTCAATAAGCAGTGCAACCCCCATCAAAATCCAGGCTTCCCTCATCAGACCTCGAAAAGCCAGTGGTATAGAAACGGCCGATAAACCAGCTCCTAAACCAGTCAGTAAGTTCACACTGTACTTCATCCACTCCCGGCGATTATACATAAGCCGGACCGTTGCACGAGGACTTCATTTATTGCTTCAGGTTACTAATAGGATTTAGGACCCAGGGACGTAAATCCGGGTGCTGTTGTTCCAGGTAAGCAGCCAGGAAACACAGTATGGGAAAGACCAACAGGAATCCGATTAATCCAAAAGTAGCGTAAAGAACCACCAATCCAAAAACGATGATCTCAATTCCGAATTCCCACTCCTCACCGGTACGACCCCCACCAACCCAGGTCAAAAACCAGGGTTTTATGACGTAATCGTCGAGGAGAAAATAGATGGAAAAGACTAATAGAGCCGTCAGAGCCCAGGTTAGCCCATTCTCCATGAGAAGAATCCCTACGACAAAAACCGTCATGGTGAATGTTCCAAGACCCGGAATGATTAAATTACCGGCAACAAAGGCCACAATAATGCCGGCAATTAACTTCCAACCAAATGTTGTAAGACCCATAAAGTCCAGTCCACCCAGAGCCAGAACCACAAAAACACTGAGAATGAGGTAGTACAGTGTGTTGTAAACAAGATACTCCCAGAAAAGAATACTGTAACTATTTAATATGGTCGAAAATCGGGACCCCTGGTTTCCCTCGGCCCGTTTCATGAGGTTCTCGATGGAATCGTAGAGTGCCGCTCCAAGGGCACTGATAGCGGACACAAACCGGTTAAGACTGGTGAAGACTTGTTGAGCATTTTCCCTCAGGATCGTTACGGGGTCCTGGTTACTGGCGATGGCATTCAAGAAACGGTAAAACTCGGGGGCTCCTCCCTCTAGGGCCTCCCGTAAAATCCCCGGTGTGGCAGGATTCCTCAGGACTTTATAAATGACTGGACCAAGAAACCAGCCACAAACCCCAAAGACCACCAGTACAAAGAACTGGATGAAGAAGGGAACAACGCCCCATGCTCTGAGAGGAAGAAGCTTCAACAGACCCCGTCCCAGAACGGTCGGAGAAACCCAACCAAGGGTGGGGGTCCGAAGTCGTTCAGCCTGACGTTTCCAGCGTCTCCACGTGCGTACGAGAAAGATGCTGTAGGCAATTCCGAGCAAAGCAATACCGACTAACTTGCGGAACTGAGGTTGAAAAACGAGCGGAAAGAAGATCAGAACGGCAAGGACCAGAACCAGACCCTGGAGCACACGCTGGGACCGGGAGACTGAGGTCGAATCGTCTTCAGTCATCTTACCGAGTCATCTCCCCACGGGTCGTCTCGGACGCCTGTTTGGCAGTGGTTGCAGCGGCCGCAATATCGGGATGCCTGGTCTGTTGGTTCAGGCGTTCAAGGAATGAGATCCAGGGATTGATAATCTGCTCGGGCCGTACTCGGCCACCCCATCCGGCCAGCCATTGGTCCTTGCTTGCTTCTTTGACCTGGATGGTTTTCCGTTTAACGGCAGTATTGATAACCCGAATCAGTCTTACCTCTCGGTTGGGACTGTAGTTCGGAGGAATTTGTAACCACTCAAGCTCCTGTAGCCTGGTTTTATACCCGTTAAACGACTCGTTACTACTCCAGAGGCTTCCCTCTTTGAGGTTCTCAATATTATTCAAAAGACTCCTAAGATGGCGGCGGTTAAGAATTATGTTACGCCACTCGGATAGTCCGTAGCTGGGATCTACGCCCGGTAGGTTCTGAACCAATTTGAGACCCCCGGCGATATTTTCGTACCGTTTCAGCAACACAGAGTAATTCGTGGACTCATCCGGCTGCCGGACTGCCGACTTGAACTCGTCAACCAGGTCATCGACAAACGAAAGTAGCGTTTGCTTGGCGTACTTCTGGATAAGTTCGTCAAAAAGCGATCCCTTTGTATTCTTATCGATCCACTCCCCCCAGCGGGAGACAAACTGTTTAAGGTTATTTTCCTTCAGGAAATTAAGCCCGGGATCGGATTCAATTATGGAGGATAGGTTCTGTGTTTCGGCCCAGCCGGAACGAAACTGACTTCGGGTTTCAAACAGTTTTGAAAAGTTATCACGTATTTTTGTGGTTCCAGTCTGTAGCCGTTCGAGTAGTGCAACTTCGTAAACGATCGCTTCCGAGCGGGAGGAGAGTTCATCCGGTAAATCCTCTATGTTTTGAATCTCCTTGAGACGTTCAATAACCTGAGGGATTTCGGAGGATTCTAAACTCTCAACAGTTTTCAACAAATCATGTTTGAGCTGGTTGAACCGCCGGCTTTTCAGAGCCACGAGCGTCTGATCGACCCACTGTTTGGAAAGTGACTTCAGGCCGAGGTTTGAACCCAACCGTCCGTAGAGCCGAACGATTTCACGGTAGGTGGTGTGAGCATCTCCCGTTGTGGGTTGCCACTGGGGAGTGGTGATTTTATCCCGTGTGGCAAGCAGGAACTCACTCGCCATGATACTCCAGAGTCCAGTGTTTTTTCCGGACTTTAAGTTCTCCAGGACCGATTGCAGTGAGGATTGCAGTTCACTGTAACGTTTGTCGTTGATCGCCTTCTGCATCGAATTAAAGAGTCCACGGGTCTGTTCGAGTTTTTTGTTCTGCTCGGCCAGACGCTCTTCACCGTTGGGGAACGACCGTATTGTTGCGCGCAGGGAGTCCAGACCGTCCTCGGAAAGATGGTAGGTGGAATCGAACTGATCGAGGGCGTTGACTTTGATGTAGAGACGCTCCAGACGGTCGAACATATCCATCCGTAGGGCCCGATTTGATTCGGTCAAAACGAAGTCGCGCAAATCGGCGTTCCGGCGAAAAAGCTCTTCCATTTTTCGTAGGGATTCCAGGATCGAAAAGTCCTTGCTCCACTGACGGCGGGAAAAATCACGGGACGATAAATCAAACTGCTTCATGACTTCCTCGTACCACCGGGCCAGGTTCTTTTGATACGAGGATTTAAAATTTTCATAGGTATCCAGAAACCCGGTGTAGCGAACCCATGGCTCGGCCTGGAGATAACCCTCTATGTCACTTTTGAACGTCAAAAATTCACGGGTCAGGGGACCGGCTCGGCTGGTGAAAAGATTTGCTTTGGGAGGAAGATTCGAACCAAAATCCGGCCAGTTGGAAAGATACTGACTCAGGTATTCAGCCGTTAATCCGACCGACTCGTCGTAGACGTCCCCGTTTTAAAGACCTGATCACAGGTTACTTCATTGGCATAAATCGAACCATATGTCTCGACGATGGCAGTGACTGTATCGGCGCTCGTCCAGAATGAATCCAGACCCTCCGCAGGGTGACTCGGGAATTTGGGAAGCTTTCGTATTCTGGCAAGATCCTGCGTTAATTTTTGTCTAACCAGCTTGGGTCGATCGAAGACTTGATTCAGAGCCTGGTGGTTCAGCAAACGGCCGTACGAATCGGAATAACTATCAACTACGGCCGGCAAATCACCACTGCCGAGACGGTCGATGACGGCCTCGTGAATGCGTACGACGGATTGTCGCACCTTGCTTAATTCCGTGTCGGAGATTGTTTCCATCGTTTGAAGACCGTCAAACTGGCGGTTGAGCTGATTGAAGGGCACGTCGGAGCCTGATTTTTCCTCGAGTGATCTTGTCGTCTGAACCAGTTCTTCGGCGGGATTCCCAAGGAAGTACTCACGGTAAAGTTCCACGATAGGTTGACCAAATTCGACCGTGAAGACTGTTAGAACGACAACTGGAATGAAAATTAAGACTATATTTACGAAACTTACCCAGACGGTTCGAAGTGCTTTCATACTTATTGGATACGGCGATTAACTGGACGCATCGCCCCAGTCCTCAATAACCACAAAATAATCAATGCTTTCACGGGCCCCACGGCCACCTATTTTGGAACGACTCGTAAAATCGACTATATCACCGTCTTTGGCTGCCAGCGGATAGTCACTCACACCCAGGTAATTAAGCTCGTTTCCTTTGGAGGGTTTAATAATGTACCGCCCCTTGCCACCACGGTTCTGGGGTTCAATGTCACTTACATCCACGGCGGCACAGGTGTCCTCTCCTCCCAGAAGGAGCAACTCGTCGTCGGATGCCGTCACCCCACCGGCAAGCGGCTCGCCTTTCTTGGCAATCACTCCACGGGCGTTACGGCTAAGAGGCCGTAAATCCGAAATGTCAAACCGAATCCCCCGTCCGTTCCGGGCCACGGCCACAGGGTCGCAGTTCTCCCTGACACGGACCACCGAAACCACTTCGTTGTCGTCCTCCTTGAAATCTATACATTTAATTCCACTCGGACGGATGTCGTCGAAATCATCGTCTCCTTCAATTTTCATTCGTTTCACGTACCCGTTGCGGGTAAACATCAGCACTTCCTGGGTATCGGCGGGCACAATTCCAGCAATCGATTCTATGTTGTTGTTAATTTGCTGGATCGGTGCCCCCTTGGCATCGCGGGCATCATCGGGTATTTCGGAAACAAGAGTGCTATAGACCTGACCGGCCCGGTCAAAAACAAGACACTCCTCGAGGGACGTCGTATGGATTAGTTTATAGGGGGGAGGTTCGATATCCTCGGTATCCTTGTGGTTCTTTTCACGGCGAACGTAACCGTTTGGATAGAAGAGAACGGTCGTTGGCGACTCCTCCCGAAGGTCCGTTACATCGATTTCAAGCTGCTCACGCTGGATCGTTGTGCGGCGTTCATCACCGTACTCGTCGCGGATATCACGAAACCAGTCCTTGAGAATCTGCCCCCGTTTTTCTTCGGACGAAAGGATTTCCTCGTATTCCTCGATGGACTCGATAAGATCGTCCCGTTCCTGTTCGATTTCCATTTGCTGCATTCCAGTAAGGGACCGGATTCGACGGTCAAGAACGGCCTCGGCCTGCTCCTCGGACATCTTGAACTCGTGTTGAAGGGCTTCGGACGCCTTCGGCCCCGTTTCGGACTGTTTGACAATTTCAATGACTCGATCAATGTCGATAAGGGCTTTCAGAAGGCCCTTAACGATATGGAGGCGGTCCTCGGCCTCCTGCTTCCGTTTTTCCGTGTTGCGAATTAAAACCTCATCCATGAAATCCAGATAACAGTTCAGCATGTCCTTCAGGGACATGATCTCCGGAACGCCGTCGTTCAGAACGAGCATTTTGACCCGCTGGGTCGTCTTCAGGGGTGTTTTCTTGTAGAGGTTATTCAGAATGACATCCGCCGATCGTTTCAGCCGACACTCGACAACAATTCGAAGCCCCTGGCGATCCGATTCATCCCGTACTGTCGATATACCGGGATCGTCGTCGGATTTTGCCAGTTCCACCATTTTATCGATGAGTCGAGACTTCGAGACGCCGTAGGGTAATTCCTCAATGACGATGGCACCCCGCTCGGGGCTAATTTTCTCGGTGTGACACCGTCCGGCAATCTCGAAACGGCCCTTCCCGGTCCGATAGAGTTCCTCGAGCTCCCCTTCCTCGGCAAAAATAACCCCTCCCGTTGGATAATCGGGACCATCGATCTTGTCCATCAGGGTGCTGTACCGAGCATTCGGGTGATCAATCAGGTGGATTGCGGCTTCGAGCACTTCGGTAATGTTGTGCGAGGGGATGTCCGTGGACATACCGACGGCAATGCCGCTGGTACCATTCACGAGTACATTCGGAAAGGGGACGGGTAAAACAACGGGTTCCTCTTCGCTACCGTCAAAATTCTCCTGCCAGGGGACGCCACTTCCGGCCGGACTCAGACGCGGGAAAAATTCCGTGGCCAGTTCACTGAGTCTGGCTTCGGTATACCGCATGGCCGCCGCCGGATCGCCGTCAATGGAACCGAAGTTCCCCTGTCCGTCGACCAACGGATAACGGAGGGAAAAGGGCTGACCCATCCTGACCAGCGCATCGTAGACGGCCTGGTCCCCGTGTGGATGATACTTCCCGAGCACTTCCCCGACCGTTCGGGCACTCTTCTTGTGGGGGTCATCGGGCGTCAACCCCTGTTTCCAGAGGCTGAATAGAATTCGGCGCTGGACCGGTTTCAAGCCGTCACGGACGTCGGGAATTGCCCGATCCGTGATAACGCTCATGGCGTACTCCGTGTAAACGTCCGGCAGGTATTCCTGAACTGATTTATCACGTACCGTCTGCCCGGGGGTG
Organism: Salsurabacterium abyssinicum (SeqCode); assembly: GCA_042219765.1. Classification (GTDB taxonomy): domain Bacteria; phylum T1Sed10-126; class T1Sed10-126; order T1Sed10-126; family CAZEBV01; genus JBDGPI01. The sequence goes on along the minus strand of JBDGPI010000079.1, from coordinate 24,905 downwards.
CTCATCGTATTAACTCCCTGTGTTATTATTGTTTACTGGTACCATTCTCCGCCTGGCGTCCATCGTTCCAGACGTCCTCCGCTCGATCTTTTATTAACTCCTTGCGGGGCCCAACTTTACGACCCATACAGGTTGAAACGGCCTCGTCGGCTTTCTGAGCGTCCTCCGCGGTAATGCGGATAAGCCTGCGGGTTTCCTCGTTCATCGTCGTATTCCAGAGTTCCTTCGGGTTCATCTCACCAAGCCCCTTGAACCGGCGGACATCGCCCTCCTCCAGGTCATCGGGCTGTCCGTAAAGGTATTCAACCCCATCGGTTGATTTGCGGTAAAACACCGGGGGATCCGCCATAAAGAGTCGCCCTTCGTCGATGATATCGGGTAAATACCGGTAAAACAGCGTCAACAGGAGGCTCTGTATGTGACGACCATCAACGTCGGGATCACACATACAGATGATTTTCCCGTAGCGGAGATCGCGGATGTCAAACTCCTCGCCGATCCCCGTCCCGGCAGCCGTGATAATGGAACGTATTTCCTTGTTCTTCAGAAACGTGTTAGGACTGGATTTCTCAACGTTCTTGATTTTCCCCTTCAGTGGAAGCACCGCCTGGTACTGCCGGTCGCGAGCCTGCTTGGCACTTCCACCCGCTGAGTCACCCTCGACCAGGAATAATTCGCTTTCCTCCATGTCGTTAGTGACACAATCCGCCAGTTTACTCGAAAGGGACATGCTCACGTCCTGATTGGCCTCTCGGGCAACGTCCCGAGCCTGCTTGGCGGCTTTTCGGGCTTTGGAGGCCTCCTTCGCTTTTTCGACGAGCTTACCGGTCTCGTCCGGACGCTCGGACAGGAACTTGTAGATTGCGTCGTAAGCCGATGAGGACACGTGGCTTCTAACGTCGGGGTTACCAAGTTTCGCCTTGGTCTGACCCTCGAACTGGGGTTCCGGAACCTTGACGGAGACCACGGCGGCGATGCCCTCGCGAAGATCAGTCCCCTGGAACTTATCGGAATCGGACACTTCTTTCGTCGCACGGGTTAGAGCCGATTTGAACCCCTGTATATGAGTCCCACCGGACTCAGTTTCGATGTTATTGGCATAGCCAACAATCCGCTCCGTGTGACCGTCGGGGTCGTAATCGAAGGCAATTTTTATATGAGTCTCATCAACCTCAGCTTCCATCGTGAAGGATTCCTCGAGAAGTCTTTCGCGATCGTCCAGCATGTACGCAAGGTAATCCTCCAGCCCATCCTCGGAGTGGTATGTCTGAGTAATGGGCTCATCCTCACGGTTGTCAATCAGAACAAATTTTATGTCTGGAAGAAGAAAAGACAGTTCACGCATGCGTTCACTGACAGTGTGGCGATCGATTCGTATGTCGGGAAAAATTTCCGGATCCGGCCGAAACCTGATCCGTGTCCCCGTGCTTCGCCCGCTGTAGTTCTCAATGGAGACGCCATCGTCGGGTTTCCCCTTGGTATAGGACTGTCGGGCTATCTGGCCGTCCCGCTTAACCTCGACGGAACATTCCTCGGAGAGCGCATTGACAACGGAGGCACCGACGCCGTGCAGACCACCGGACGTTTTGTAGGCCTGATCGTCAAATTTTCCGCCGGCGTGCAACTGGGTCATCACCACCTGCACACTGGAAACATCTTCGGCGTCATGTTCGTCAATGGGGATTCCCCGGCCTTCGTCTTCTACCTCCACCCAGCCGTCGTCCTCGAGGGTTACCGTCACCTTGTCACCGTAACCCATACTGGCCTCGTCAACCGCGTTATCAACGAGCTCCCTGATGAGATGATGAACCCCATCCGGGCCGGTCGACCCGATGTACATGGCCGGGCGCTTGCGCACGTGCTCAATGTCTTTTAGTACCTGAATATTTTCGCCGGTATATTCGTTTCCCATCGTAACACCCCGTGCTGAAGCATTGGATTTATGGGTAAAGTCCCGCCAGCGTGTTTTACTTCAGGAAGGACGATTCCCCTCTCGTTCCTTCGTAACGTCGGCGGTTAAGTCAGGAAGGATTAGTACTAAACCCTCCCACCCACAGTTGTTGATTCAAGACAGGTAATAAGATTTTCTAGAATCTCCTTGATTAGAAGTGTAATATAAACACGTTTCCATGTCTAAAACAACCGTTGATCGTTCTCTGACCCACCGCTTTGACGGTTTCGGCGTATGTTAGAACAGTGAATTAAATTTCAAGCCAGGGGACGATTATTACCGATCAGGTTACGTTAACGTACCAGCAACATCGGGAAGACGGTTAATGACGGAGCTTTCGAAAAACAGACTCTTCTCCGGGAGCCAATGAATGACCCCATGAAAGAGTTAGATCCACTCAATAATGATCCCCAACCACAAATCACTCGAATGGGTGACGGGTTTCAACTCCACCAGGCTCAGCGGTTTGACCAGCCCATCGATCAAATGTTTGATTTCTTCGCGGATCCGCACAACCTGGAAAAAATCACCCCGCCTCAACTCGGGTTCTCCATAGAGTCCTGCGAGGATAACCCGGTTGAAATCGGTACACGAATCCACTACACCCTCTCACTCCACGGTATGCCCATCAACTGGACCACGAGAATTAAGGATTTCGAGAAAAATGAGTATTTCGTGGATGAAATGGTTGAGGGACCGTACAAGGTCTGGGAACACATTCACACGTTTGAGCGTGTTCAGGACGACACGGTCGTGGGCGATCAGGTCTACTACGAAATGCCCTATGGCGTTCTGGGCACTCTGGCGCATAAACTAATGGTCAAAAGAGACCTTCTGACTATTTTTTCGTACCGGGCAAAAACCCTGCGAGCGGAGTTTGGTAGCGAAAAGGAAGTAAGTTAGGTTGCCCTGTTTTTCTGAAACAATGTCTCAATTCTATTGAAGAAGCGACCAACAACCCGGCTAAAAATCGGCTGAGCCAGTTTGGATCCCCAGCGGAATAAGCTACCGGAAATATCGGGCTCGAGGTACCACTTTACCAGACTTCCGCCGTCACGTTCCTCAACTTCAATCCCGGTCTCCATTTCAAAGGTATAGTCGCCAATATCGCCTTCTCCATGGGCTTTCATGCTGGGAAATTCCCGTTCCAGGACGTCTATCCGGGAGGCTATACTGAGATTGAGACCGGCTACCCCGACTTCCATGTAGACTCCGTAGGAATCCCCTTCGTTCAGCGTTCGTTCCTGTACAGTTTCCTTGTCGGACTTTGGCAGGGGATCCTCATTCAGGGCCTTTTCATCGGCCTTGCGTTTGAATTCTTCGGGATCAAGCTCGTCGTTTTCTAATTTGACGATTATTTTGCAGCCCGGGATGGTCTGCTGGATAGCAACCGGATCGGCTAGCGTCATCCAGGCTTCCTCAACCGTTAAATGATCGAGTGCTTCTTCTCCGCTGAATTCCACGGTGCTTCCCTCCAAAAAACTGGTAGTCAATCTGTAAATAGTTAAAATACTTCAGCTCTAATTGAGTGACTCGAGAGTTCGTGTCAGTGTTTCACGGTCCAGGTTCCGCCGGATCAACTCTTTTTGGCGGGACGTTACGCCCGATTCTATTCGAACGTCCGATTGGTCAAGTTCAAACAAGTCAGAAACGTAATCAACCAGTTCTTGATTCGCGCGACCATCCTCCGGTGGAGCAGTCAGATTTACCTTGAGATGGTCCTGCCTCCAGACGGAATTCCTCCGGGAGGTTCCCGGGTTCACTTTCACGGTTAATTTAAAGCGCTCCGGATCGGACTCCGTGGCCATCCCTCATCCCCCTGGAAAGGCATACATATGATCCCCTGGCGTTCAAAAGAACTCTACGTCATTCTGAGTATAAGCCTATCGGCGGTGATGGGCGTTTCACTTATAAGCCCAACGTT
>JBDGPI010000079.1:11741-21020 GCA_042219765.1 Salsurabacterium abyssinicum (SeqCode) | reverse complement strand
TTGCCGGTGCTACGGAAGGTTTTTGGCCTGTCCGACATTGAAGCAGGTTATCTTATCACACTCTACACCCTCCCGGCCATTTTTCTGGCTCCCCCGGTCGGAATGATGGCGGATCGACTGGGACGAAAACACATACTGGTCCCCAGTCTATTTCTTTTTGGTGGTGCCGGGTTTTCAATCTGTTTCGTTAACAGCTACACCGCCATCATGCTTTTAAGGTTTGTTCAGGGGGTCGGTTCGACGTCTCTGGCATTGATTTCCCGGACCCTGGTCGGCGATTTATTCAAGGGACCGGAGCAAAATGCCGTAATGGGACTCAACGATGCCACGTTAGCCCTCGGAGCTGCCGCTTACCCTTTTCTCGGGGGATACCTGGCTCAAATACACTGGTATTACCCATTCCTCCTCTACGCATTCCCCTGTCTCGTCAGCCCGGCCAGTCTACTGTTCCTGAGAACAGTCCCACTCAAACCCGCCACTGACACGATTCATTACATCCAAGATGGTCTGAAAGTGCTTATGACGAAAAGAGTGCTGCTGTTGTTTGCCGCAACGTTTGCGTCCTTTGTGTTACTTTACGGCAGTATCCAGACAATTCTGCCCCTATATCTCAGTGAAAGTTTCGGATTCCAATCCGATTCAATTGGTACGTTTATTTCCACCATGGCCGTCACAATCGCCGTGGTTTCGTTCTTCAACGGCCGGCTGGCGACCCTGTTTTCAAGCCGGACGCTAATCATTGTTGGCTTTGGTTGCTACGGAATTGGATTAATTCTCCTGGGACTGGGAACCGGAGTTATCGTCTTTGTACTGGGACTCGGAATCTTTGGAATCGGTCATGGTTTAACGTTACCGTCAATGAACACGGCCCTTGTTACCAGCGTCGAAGCCAAATCTCGGGGAGCGTTAATGAGTCTTCGAACCATCTTCTCCCGGTCTGGGCAGACGGCTGGTCCCTTCCTGTTTCCGCTTCTGGGGCTTTCGCTCACACACTCATTTTTACTCTCGGTATCCGGAGTTCTTACACTTCTCCTGACATCAATTGCGGCCGTTCTATGGACTGACATCTTCAGTCAACCGGAAGAGCCCAACTGAAAATCAGCTGGTACGACACTTTGGAACCAAAATATCCCACCCTATCCCTTTTCCCAGAATTCCATTATTCACTCACCCGCCAGCGTTGCCAGCTATTAAATTACAAATAAATAATTTCCTAAGCTATGCTTGGTATAAGTCTTTTAATCTGACTCTAATAAGTATAATTTGGTTGGAATGGTTTTCTGAGTCTATGTGCTACAGGGGTTGATGGTTGATGGAAAATAATGTGAACCCCGGGACAGATCAGGGGAATGACTACGAGTGGACCACCCTGGCCAATGGACTAATATCGGTTCCTACCGCTGACACAATAAAGCGACTCATCTCCGAAAAAGTAACTCACACGGACAAGTCTCGACTTGAGAAAAGTTTTTTCTCGATTTACATTCGTGAAATTACAATCCCGCTAATACAGATCGCTCTAATTGTCGTAGCGTTTCTGGTCTTACTGACCTGGCCCACTGACTATTACTACTTCTCACACGACTCCAAGATAATTGACGCCTATTTTTGGTGGAGAACAATCAGTTTAATCGGAATCGCCACCTTTCTCCCTCTGCTGGAATTTTCGGAATACCTCCGGCGGAATGTCTTCCCCGTGTTATTTGTGGCGGTACTGGCGGACATCGTCCTAACCGGTTATCTATTTGGAAACATCGCCGAACTGAACCTTACGAAACCATGGTTCTACGTAATTTTTGTTCTACCAATTATCACGGTCTTCCTCAGTGTTAAGATCGTCCCACGAATCATCGCCACTTTTCTGGTTCCAATAGCTTACGCGGGAGCTTATTTTTTCGATAATTTAGAGGCATTGGTTTTCCTGAATCAGGGTTACGAACTCAGACCCTACTACATGGGCTACGAGTACATAGGGTTAATTGCCAACATAACTGTTTCCATTGTAATCATTAGCATTCTTCTCGGACATATCGTCTATCATCTAAACCGGAGTAATTTCTTTCAGGCACGAGCCTTGAAGAAGCAGCAGCAAAAAATTCAGAAACTCGCCGACCAGGATCAGCTAACCGGACTTTACACGCGCCGTGAGTTTGAGAATAGATTCCGGAAGGAGTACGAACGGTGCGAACGATACGATTCGAAGATTTCGGTTATGATGATTGACCTGGATCATTTTAAGGATGTTAACGACACCTACGGTCACCCAGTTGGCGACGAGGTCCTTCAGACTATGGGATCACTTATTGAAGAGCAGACTCGAATGAGTGATATCGCCGGTCGGTACGGGGGGGAGGAGTTTTGCCTGGTGCTCCCCGAGACATCCAAGGAAAACACCAAAGCCATTGCTGAACGGTTGCGTGAAGCGTTGTCCGACGTGGAGTTCCAGGGCCCGGAGGGCGAGACCTTCACTGTGACATGCAGTATCGGCATTGCGGAATACGAGGAAACTCACGGCGATCCGGAGGAACTCCTGGGTAACGCTGACCAGGCTCTGTACGAAGCAAAGGAAGCGGGCCGTGATAGAGTGGTAGTGGCTTAAGACACTGGTTATGCAAAACTTTAGCGTGATACTGCCCAGAGGTTAAACAGGAAAAACCCTCAGCCGTCGAACTTACCGGGAGAAAGAGACCACTGAAGAAACTTTTTGACATCGATATTTTTTCCCGTGAGAACTTAGGCCAGTACATCTCTCAGATGGTCACTCACACCGATCGATCTCCCCTCCAGCAGAGTATGTTTCATTTGACCATGAAAAAAAACACGATACCGGTCTACTGGATCGTACTGGCGATCATTGGATTTTTAATCCTGGCCACATGGCCGCTTGAATATCAGTATTTCTCCAGTGAGGCAATACTTGGCACCTACTTTCAGTGGCGGGTAATTACACTGAGCGGTTTCGTGATAATTCTCACGGGACTAATAGTGTCCGACTTTATCAGACGCCATGTCTACTGGGTCCTTTACTGTGGTTTACTCGCCGAAGTGGCTTTAACCGGTTATTTGTTCGGGCAAGTTAAGTCCATAACGCTTGAGACCCCCTGGTTCTACGTCAACTATATATTTCCTTTTATGACAATTGTGATTTACGTTCGCATCGGACGTCGTATTGCGGCCACTTTACTTCTCCCCATCGTTTATCTCCTGTTCTTTCTGCTTGATCGAACCGGAAGCGGATACTGGGGGTACGAACACCTTGGTGTGACCCTGAACATTGTCTTTTCAACCTCGTTGCTGAGTATTCTTCTCGGTCACGTCATTTATCATCTGAATCGAAGTAATTTTCTCCAGTCTCGCCAGCGGAAAATTCAACAAAAGAAAATAAAGGAACTCGCCAACCACGATCTTCTAACAGGGCTTTACAACCGGCGGGAGTTTGAAAACAGATTCAACGAGGAATTCACCCGATCCCAGCGATACGATAAGGATTTTACCCTGTTGATGATTGACCTGGATCACTTCAAGAACGTCAATGATACGTACGGGCACCAGGCCGGCGACCGCGTCCTGGAAAAGATGGGTGAAATCATATCGGAGGAAACACGACACGGGGACATACCCAGCCGGTTTGGAGGCGAGGAGTTTTCCATCGGCTTAATTGAAACTGGACTTGCGGACGCCCGGAAACTCGGGGAACGGCTCCGACGGAACCTAAGCGAACAGGAGTTTGAATCGAACGGAGAGACCTTTACGGCAAGCTGTAGTATTGGAGTTACCGAAGTGCTGCCGGAGGATGAAACTTTTGAGGACACGTTAAAACGAGCCGACAAAGCCCTTTACGACGCCAAAGCCAAGGGACGAAACTGTCTGGTCTGCACAAAATAACGTCGTACCCGTGGGGAATTCACCGCTCACCATACGCTTTGCTGTCGACGCAATGCTCGGACGCCTGGCAAACCACCTGCTTCACACCGGCTACGACTGTTATTACCAGGATCAGGTTGATGATCCCGAACTCGCCGAACTGGCTGATTCCACCGACCGAATTATCCTGACACGGGACAGCGATTTCGTCCGTAATCCAACACTGAACTCCGAAGTGTTCGTTCTTAGAGAAACATCACTTCAGGATAGTCTGTACGGTTTGAAGCAGGGATTTAATCTGATTTTTCACCCCGATTTTTTCTTCACCCGGTGTGCGGACTGCAATCGTGCGTTACAACCCGTCGACAAAGGCGACGTAAGAGAATCAATACCGGAGGGAACGTCGGAATGGATAGAGGAGTTCTACCGGTGCAACTCCTGTGGGAAATTGTACTGGAAGGGAAGTCACCACGAGGACCTGATCAGCAAGCTCCGTAAATGGGGCCTACTGAACCAGACCGCTTAAAACCGCGGTTACCTTCCCTTCCATTCCAATTTCGCCGTAAAGACGGCTTTCCTTTCGTCTACAGGCGCTTCTTCTTCCAGTTGATGAGTCCACCCTCGAAAAGCACTTCAACCTGACGGTCGGAGAGGCTGTGTTCAGCCTCGTAACTTTCCCCTTTGGTGGTGTTTTCAACCGTTACGTCGGTTGTTTCGGGAAGACTGTCGTGAAGGTTACTGACTCTTAGTGTGTCGCCCTGATCGATCTTTTCGTAATCCGCTCGATCCTTGAAGTTCAGCGGCAGGATTCCGAAGTTAACCAGGTTCTGCCAGGCAATTCGAGCGTAACTTTTGGCGAGGACCATGCGCTGTCCGAGGTAGCGGGGAGCCAGTGCGGCGTGCTCTCGGCTGGACCCCTGAGCGTAGTTCTTGCCTCCGACAACGCAGTGACCGCCCTCGTCCTTAATCTCCATGGCACGGTCGTAGTACGTGTCGTCAACGACGTCAAAGGAAAACTCACTGATCTTCGGAATGTTACTGCGGTACGGGAGAACGTCGGTTCCCGCCCGGAGAATTTCGTCGGTCGAAATGTCGTCCTCGGCCTTGTAAAGGACGGGAATTTCGAGTTCGTCAGGAATCCCGTCGAAGATCGGGAGCGTGGAAACGTTCGGTCCCTTGTGAAGTTCGACCTCCTTGGCTTCTTCCTCGGGAATGGGTTCAACGAGCATCGATTCGTTAATGAGAATGTCATCCCCGGGATAAATCTCCTCGTCGTCCGGGTATTCCATGTCAAGCTCACGGGGGTCCGTGATTTCTCCCTTGAGGGCCGACGCGGCGGCCGTCTCCGGACTGACAAGACAGACCATGTCGTCCTCGGTTCCCGAACGGTCCGGGAAGTTCCGCGGAACGGTTCGCAGGCTGATCGTGTCAGTTGCGGGGGCCTGACCCATACCGATACAGCCGTTACAGCCGGCCTGGTGGAGTCGGGCTCCGGACGCAAGCAGCGGAAGCATGTGTCCGTCGTTGACAAGGTTCTCGTAGATCTGGCGGGAGGTCGGGTTAATGTCGAAGGACACCTGGTCCGGAACGGTCTTGTCCTCGACAATTTTGGAGGCAACGGCGAAGTCACGGTAACCCGGGTTCGCCGAGGACCCGACGTAGGACTGATGGATTTCCCTGCCTTCCACTTCCTTGACCGGGCGAACGTTCCCCGGACTGGACGGCATGGCAATCAGCGGTTCGAGTTCGGAAAGGTTGATCTCCTCGTACTCGTCGTAGTCGGCGTCCTCGTCGGCAGTGATTTCTTTCCAGTCATCACCGCGGCCCTGACGTTCAAGGAAGGACTTCACTTCCTCGTCGGACGGAAAGACGGTCGACGTAGCACCGACTTCGGTTCCCATGTTGGCGATGACGTGGCGGTCCATGCAGGAGAGTTCATCGAGTCCCGGACCGTAATATTCGATAATCTGACCGACACCGCCGTCGACGTCATGGCGCCGCAGCATTTCCAGAATAACGTCCTTGGCACTGCACCAATCGGGCATTTCACCGGTTAGTTTAACGCCCCAGACTTCCGGCATTTTGACGAAATACGGTTCGCCGGCAATGGCCATGGCAATGTCCATGCCACCCGAACCGATCGCAAGCATACCAATCGCTCCGGCGGCCGGGGAGTGACTGTCGGAACCGACAAGTGTTTTTCCCGGAATCCCGAAGCGTTCCTGGTGAACCGGATGACTCACACCGTTACCCGGTCGGCTGTACCAGAGGCCGAAACGCTTGCAGGCACTACGGAGAAAGAGATGATCGTCAGGATTTTTGTTGTCCTCCTGAACGAGGTTATGGTCGACGTACTGAGCGGAGAGCTCAGTCTTCGCCCGATCGAGTTCTAACGCTTCAAGTTCAAGCTGAACAAGGGTTCCAGTAGCGTCCTGCGTGAGCGTTTGATCAATTTCCAGTCCTATTTCCTTACCAGGTTCCATTTCCCCTTCAACCAGATGACTCTCAATAAGCTTTTCCGCAACATTCTGCCCCATGATTTTCCTCCTGTAATAGATTAAGTAGTTGGATTTGCGTTATAGGATACGAATTTAGCTAGTGAAAGTGTATAGAAGTTATATCTCTAAGCAAGTCTCTCGACGGCACTCTCCGGCGGCGAAATCTGTTTCGAAGAGGAAGGGTAAACTATCGCAGCCATGACTGCCAGTCCTTCAAAAACCCGCGGTCCCGGTCGACTGAAATAACTTGAACCATCAACGGCATAAATTCGATCTCCGAAAAGATCATTTCCATTGAGATCCTGCAGGAAGTTCCGTCCCTCATCGATCGTTCGTTCCAACCCGAACCCACAGGGCATTAAAACCGTTAAGCCCGGATCGTACCGTTCAATTTCGTCCAGTCCCACCTGCTTTGCCGGGCTGTTCGGTCTCCTGAAGGAGTTCAGCCCCAGCAACTGAGTCATCTCCGGAACCCAGTGACCGGACACGTAGGGGGGATCAAGCCACTCGAGCGTAAGCGTTTTTTCGTACTCCGGATGTTCCCCGGCCACTGCATCAAGAATATCATCACGACGCTTCTTCAGGTCGCCTACAACCTGATCGGCGACGGACCGCGCGCCGGTGAGATCCCCGACTTTAAATATTGTATTCAGGATGTCCTCAAGGGAATGTGCTTCAAGCGAAACGACCTGTGGATCACCTTCGAGAATCCTGCAGGTATCTTTGACGTCGTCAAAGGCTGGCGCACAGACCTCACACTGCTCCTGTGTAAGTACTAAATCAGGATTGAGGGCCTCAAGACGGTCCTCGTCGAGGTGGTACAGGCTTTTGCCACGGTGAGCAGTTTCTTTGACCGCCTGATCGATTGCCCGACTGCTCCTGTCGGAATCTATTTGCGAGGCTGTAACAGTGGGTAACTCTCGAACCCCCGGCGGATAATCACAGTCCTGAGAAACTGCCACCAGCGACTCACCCAGACCAAGGGCATGAACAATCTCCGTTGCCGATGGAAGCAGCGAGACGATACGCATCTATCTAAAGACCGGGAAGTTCAACGACACCATCGTCCAGGAGGTCCATTAGCAGCTCCCTGGCGTGACCGTCGGGATCCACGTTGGTATACACGGAATGAATCTGGCCGTCGACCACCACGAAGGTGGTTCGGCTGGCCCGACCATTGTCCCTTTCGACGTCAAACGATTCCATTATCTGACCCTCCGGATCCGCCAGTAACGGAAACCCCACGTCGAGTTCCCCGGCAAAATCCCGATGATCGTCGACGGAATCCGAGGAAACCCCCAGGATCCGAACACCGGCCTCACTATACGTCTCAAATTCCATTACAAACTGTTTGACTTCCTGCGTACACCCGGGTGTTCCGTCCTCCGGATAAAAGAAAACAACCGTCGGGGAATCATAATCCGGGGACCGTTTCCGACCGTCCTGATCCCTGGCACTGAACTGTGGAGCAGTTTCACCAACCGAAAGAACCATACCGGACTCTTCACCTTCCTGAGGTCGAATCGTGATGTCTCACAGTTCTTGAAACATGTCAGCTTGGAAACGTTATCGAAAGAACGTCACGAACGCTAAAGAAATCCTTCTTGAATACCATTAAAGACGTTCACCCGGGAGATATCCGAGTTTACTCAGATGTATTCCTCCTCGAGAACCCATCCCAGAGCCCGCTTGTAATAGGAGAACATTTTTCTGACACCTTCGTGCTTCATGTCCTCGTCCTCCAGGTGTTCCAACAAGAACTCGTATTGCTCACGGATTTCCTCTTCGTCACGCAAGGTTTTACCTCCTTAAATGCGCTTGAGGTACAAGTGTTTGAAATTTTCCCCATCAAACCAGGTCGAACCCCTGTGAAAATCAACTGGTCCGGTCGTCAAGCATTGAGCAAGACACGTTTCTTCGGCTGCTTCCCCCGCCAAACCACCGACCAGGAATCGGCCATACTTTCGATAAGTCTGCATAAACTCGTCGAAAATACCACGAGGAAACGATCTCGCTGCGGAATTTAAGGAATTGCGTTACAGGTTAAGAGAAAGCTGATCGTTTTTGGAATCATCGCCGCCGGAACGATCAAGACTGTTACGAACGGACGGTTCACCGGAGGCTAACGAGGATACGGGATTGTCCTCAACGTCACTGAGTCGTTCAAAAGCCTTCATTTTTGCCTTATCACCAAGTTTTGACTTCCGTATGGCATCGTTCAACACTTCAATGGTTGTACAGTAGGTTGATTTATCAACCGGGTACGGATAACCGTCCTTGCCACCATGTGCAAAGGAGTACCGCGCGGGATCCTCGTAACTGGGTTCCGCTCCCCAGACCACCTCGGCGATCATTGAAAGTGCCCGGGTGGTTTTAGGTCCAACGCCCTCAGTTTCGAGGAGGTCCGTAAAATCCTCCGGAGGATGGTCGTAAATTTGACCCAGGGCCCGATCCAGGCTCTCTTTTTTGGGTAACGAATGTCGATCGGGAAGCTCTAGTTTCCGACTCGTTTCGCTCCAGTAATCCAGAAGCCGAACGTACTCCCGAAGTGTGCCGGTTGGGTCCTCCCGGACCATTTCCGTGGAAGTGTCCCTGTTACTTTCACTGTCGGAATCAGCCAGATTGAGTGTACGCGAGTGTTCCGTGGAATCGATCGCTTCGTGAGGATCGTTCAGAAACTCACCGGCCGACTCGGCCCACCAGTGATATCGCCGTGCCCAACCAGTGTCGTCCTGAAGCCCCTGTTGAATAACCGTCCAGTCCCCTGAGGTATTCAGTAAAAAACTGTGATGGTAGATCTGGTATCCGTCCTGAACGGCGGAACTATCAACCTGAGCGGTCAGTCGACTGGATCGGATCAGGTCATCCAGTGGTAGCTCGGGAGCATGCTCCTCGACGAAATTTTCGAGTTCGCCCG
>JBDGPI010000079.1:8202-11731 GCA_042219765.1 Salsurabacterium abyssinicum (SeqCode) | reverse complement strand
CTTTCCCCCCCGCCATGTACAAACCAAGGTCATCCGACCGCTTGTTCAACGTCTCCTTTAGGGCACCACAGAGAACCGTGGTTAATCCGGAGGAATGCCAGTCGAACCCGAGCACACAACCAAGGGTTTGAAACCAGCCGGGATCGGAAAACCGTCTGACTACCTCCCGCCGGGAGAATTCCAGTATCATGGCTTCAATCACGGCTTCCCCCAGTTCCTTCATCTGCTCGAACAACCAGGGTGGACAGTGACCACCGTGGAGGGGTAAATCAGCTGAGCCACTTTTCATAGCTACCACCAGTTTTTAACCGAACCGGGTCGGCTAGTAGATCTCTTCACCTGTCTCCTGATCGATAATTCTGATGACACCTTCGCCGTTTTTCGCCGGACAAGCCCGGGCGGCCTCAAGGTTTTTGTCGAGTTCGTCCTCACTGAAGGTTGGTTGTTTCGGCTTGGCAATCCCTTCACTGATATCCAATTTCCAGTAATCCGGGGCCACTTCGGCACACTTACCGGTACCAATGCATTTGTCGGCTTCAAACCGTATTCGGAACCGATTATCACCCACCCTTGAACACCTCCTCGACGTCGTTCCAGAGAGTTATGGCAGCATCGGAGCGGAGCGTTTTACGAGCCAGTTCTATTCCATCCCGGAGGGAGTCCGTTTCTCGGCCCGATAGCAACCGTGCCGCCGTGTTCCAGATGACGCTTTCCTCGTAGGGTTCGGGTACCTGTTCCGCTCGGAGAAGCCTCATCATAAGGTCGGCCGATCGGGAGGGACTCGGACCAATCTCGTCAAGATCGGAACGGTCGAAGTCCAGCCCGAACTCCCTTGAGTCGTATTCGTGGTCATCGAGGCTCCCATCCTTCCAGTCAGCAATCAGGCAGTCTCCGGACCTGAGTTCGGTCTGACCCTCGATTCCCTGAATCATTGTCACACTTTCCGGGGAACCACTTTCAAGACGAGCGAAGGTCTCCGTGACTTTTGAAGCAAACGTAAGGTGATAAAACGACCCTACGTGAATGGGTGCGTTAGCTGGATTGACCATTGATTCAATCGTATTAAGAAAGCAGCGGACACCCAGTTCCCGCCGGAAGGGTTTCAGGTCCTCCAGGTCGGGAGCGTAAACGGACTGAGCCGAGTACGAGAAGCCTACTTCGTCCAGCGCTCGCTCACTGGCCCCCGGTGAGGGAGTAACCGGAAATCCAAGTTCTTCGAGGACATCCAGAAAGGTCGTTCCCTCCTGTGTGGGAACTGACCGGGATGAGTGAGTGAAGATCGGCACGCCGGCCGCCGCAGCAAGCACCGAGGCGGGAAGGTCAGTATTGACGGAATTCACTTTACCGTCAAACCGGCCGGCAACATCAAGGTAAAAATCACGGTTTGGCTCAAAAAACTGAACGTGTTCCTCACGGATGTGATCCAGGAAACCGGCCAGTTCATCGGTCGACTGACCCTTCCATCGCTCGGCAACGACAAAGGCCCCGAAGGACACCGGTTCCAGGGACTCGCTGAGCATCTGATTCATAGCCCGGCGAGCCTCCGAGTAACTCAGGTCCTCGCTCGACTTCGGTCCGGTTCCCATGGTGCTCATAAATTGTTTTAGTGAATCAGCCATGTCAGGTTCATCTCCTTTTTGTATTATCGAATCCTATCATAGCTATCGTGTTAACGGTGAAGTTTTAAGAACAGTGGGGTGTAAGTTTTGAACGGCGAAACAGTTGCCTGTATCGTACCGACTCTCAATGAGGCGTCCGGCATTCTCGAACACCTTCGTTATCATCACAAACACTTTAATTTTACAACAATCCTCGTGGTGGACGGTGGAAGTTCGGACGGAACCCTCGAAAAAGTCCAATCGTCCGAATTATCCATTGAGACAACCCGGATATCACAAGGGCATCGAGCCCGCCAACTGAAGGAGGGGGTTCGACGGACATCCGCTTCTTATCTGCTCTTTCTGCACGCCGACAGTTACCTCCCCCGGTCTTTCTCAGTACACGATCTTTTCTCAATCTCCGCCGACTGGGGCTGGTTTGACTGTACCCTCGACGACGACGGTATGATTTACCGAGCGATTGGAACAATGATTTCATTGCGATCCGCCCTGTTCTCGTCTCCAACCGGGGATCAGGCTCAATGGGTCAAAAGAACCTTACTGGAGACAATAGGAGGAATTCCGGATCAACCACTCATGGAGGACGTCGAACTGAGCAGACGGCTCCGTCAAATTCAACGGGGACACCGTATCGCGAAGCCGGTTCGGACCAGTGCTCGACGCTGGAAGCAGAACGGTCCCTACAGGACCATTATTACCATGTGGGGCCTTAAGGTAGGATATTTGCTTGGCTTATCACCCGAAACATTAGCCAGGTACTACTGATGTTCTACTCGGGACCGATTGATCACTTAGCGAGGTGCTTGGATAATGACTGGTTTCTTTGTTACATCAACCGGTACTGAAATCGGAAAAACCATCGTGTCGGAACTTTTCGTCAATGGCCTATTGCGAACTTCCTCGTCCGTGGGCTATTACAAGCCAGTGGCCAGCGGCTGTAAATCCTCCGAATGGGGATACCGATCCCCGGATGAAGTTGAGATGATCCAGACGACGCCGCTCGAGCCCGACGACGTGCACTCGACCTTTCGATTTGACGCCCCACTTTCCCCGGATAAAGCCGCTGAACGTGAAGACCGATCGATCACCATCGACCCAATCCTGGATGAATACGAGGCCCTCAAGCAGCAGTACGACCACCTTATTGTTGAGGGCATCGGTGGAATTGCAGTGCCTTTTTCCCCCACTTACGACGTAAGTGACCTGGCCGCCGACCTGGGGTTACCGGTGGTCATGGTCGTTGCCAGTGGACTTGGAACCATCAGCCATACCCGAACGGCGGTCAATTACGTTAATCAAAATAACACCGGTGTTTCTGGTATACTTTTAACGCCGCATACCGGGCGGGACATTGAAACGACCAACCGTGATCACCTGAAGGAATTTTATCCGGACCGAAGCATTCGACTCGTCCCTGAGTTCGACGAAAACACCCGTGAGCAAGCGGTCGATTTGATTCACGAATCGTTTCTAGAGTGATTTGCTGTGATTGCTCATACCCGAATACCACAGTTCTACGCAAGGGCAATGGGATCGGAGACGGATTCTGGGGATAAACACCCCACCGTGGTGGTCGATGAGGGTAGAATCATTGATTGTTCTCCACAGGCTCTGGAACGGGGTGTAACCCCGGGAACGTTACTGGAAACAACTGAACTTCCGGATGATATTCGTACACTCACCTTCAATCTGGACGTCCTGAACCAGTATCAAACTCAGTTCTACCAGTGGACCAAGGATGAATTTCCCATCATTGAAAATTTTCGATTTGGAGAACTTTTCTTTGAGACCGACCACCCCGATAAATTCAGGGACTGGATGACTTCTCACTCAACTGAATTCGAGTTTCCTGTTTCCGGTGCACTTACCGACAGTGGATGGCTTTCCAGGATACTATCCAACCGTAAAAG
>JBDGPI010000079.1:7953-8162 GCA_042219765.1 Salsurabacterium abyssinicum (SeqCode) | reverse complement strand
CGCCGACAGCTACGAAATGGCACTTCAATCAGTCACTCTGGACGAAGTTTGGGGGCTCGGGTCCGACTTCCAGAATCGGGCCAAAGACGGCAAACTTGGATCATTTGCCGAACTTTTACACATGGATGAACAGACACTGCGCAATCACTTCGGTGCCACCAGCCGGGCCCTTAAACGAATTTTCAACGGTAGTGATCCGAACCCGCTGA
>JBDGPI010000079.1:0-7943 GCA_042219765.1 Salsurabacterium abyssinicum (SeqCode) | reverse complement strand
CCATTTGCCAGACCCCGCTCTATCAGTCAAAAAGTCAGTTTCAGTGATCGATCGCCGAATCAAAAGGACATCCAGGATGAACTGCATAGTGTTCTGCGCCAGTTCCAGAGTCAATTAGAGGAGGTTCATTGCCTCACCCATCAGCTCGAGCTAATTTTACACACGGACGACAACCTGAAATCCTCCGCGCAACACACCTTTCCCTGTCCCACGGATCAAACCGATGTGATGGAAGTCGGAATTAACTCGATGCTATCGGACCTGACGGTCACGGCTGACCTCGAGGTAGTCAAATTAAAGGCCAACCCCCTGGTCGCTAATACCCGTAACTACCACATTGACGACCAGCGGAGACTCGACAACCTGCGGGTTCTATGAGCCATGATCCTTCGAATAAAATTCTCGGTCGGAAGCATGGTTAGGAACCGTCCTATCGACAAACTGGTGACGAACCATGTCGGGTAAACCGGAAATTACGAAAAATAACACGGGTCTCAACCGAACCAACCGACAGGAGGAACAGACATTTCAGGTCGAAAGTGATTTTGAGCCCGAGGGAGATCAGCCCCACGCCATTGAGAAACTGTCCGAGGGGCTCCGGAAGGGTTACGACGATCAGACACTGCTGGGCGTGACCGGTAGTGGTAAGACGTTTACGATGGCAAAAATTATAGAGGAAGTGCAGAGACCAGCGCTGGTTATGTCCCACAACAAGACGCTGGCAGCCCAATTGTTCAACGAATTCAGGGATTTCTTCCCGAACAATGCGGTGGAATATTTCGTCAGTTTTTACGACTACTACCAGCCGGAGGCATACGTCCCTCAATCCGACACCTACATTGAAAAAGATTCATCCATCAACGATGAGATCGATAAGCTCCGTCTCTCGGCAACGACTTCCCTGCTGCGGCGACGCGACGTCATTGTGGTCGCCAGTGTCTCCGCAATCTACGGTCTGGGATCTCCCGATACTTACCAGAAAATGGTGGTCCCCCTTGAACCGGGACGAGAAATCAGCCGCCGTGATTTACTGAGTCGCTTCGTCACTCTCCAGTACGAGCGCAACGACATGAACTTCAAACAGGGAACGTTCCGGGTCCGTGGTGACATCGTCGAAATTTTTCCCGCCTACTGGGATTCCGCCGTTCGAATCGAAATGTTCGGTGACGAAATTGAATCCCTGGTTGAATTCAATCCCATGACCGGTGAGATTCTAGGGGATTGCGAGGAAGTTATTCTCTATCCAGCAACTCATTTCGTCATGTCAAAAGACCAGAAGGAACGGGCTATCGACTCAATCAAAACTGAGTTAAATGAATGGGAACAGGAACTCAAAGACCGTGGGAAGGACCTCGAGGCCGAGCGAATTCGAAGCCGGACGGAGTACGATATTGAAATCCTCGAGGAAGTCGGCTACGTCAATGGAATTGAGAACTACTCCCGACACCTGGACGGTCGATCCCCCGGTGAGCCCCCCTACACTCTGCTTGATTATTTCCCGGATGATTTCATTACTTTTATCGACGAGTCCCACCAGTCCATTCCTCAAATTGGCGGAATGATTCACGGTGACCGCTCCCGGAAGGACAAACTGGTCGATCACGGCTTCAGACTTCCCTCCGCCTACGATAATCGGCCCCTGACTTTTGAGGAATTCCGGGATAAAACCGAACAGACAATTTTTGTCTCCGCCACCCCGGGGGATTTCGAACGGGAGGAAAGCGAACAGATCGTCGAGCAGATTGTCCGTCCCACCGGTCTTGTGGATCCTCCCATCGAAGTTAAACCGACGGAGAATCAGGTGGACGATTTAATTGAGGAGATTCAGGTGGAGGTCGAGAACGACAACCGGGTCCTCGTGACAACACTAACAAAACGTCTTGCCGAAAACCTGACGGATTACCTGGTAACCATGGGTCTTCAGGTCCAGTATTTACATTCCGAAATAGACACCCTTGAGAGGACAAAAATTCTAAGAAACCTCCGCCGAGGGGAATTTGACGTACTGGTCGGAATCAACCTGCTGCGAGAAGGCCTTGATCTACCCGAGGTTTCTCTGGTGGCAATTATGGATGCGGACCGCAAAGGATTCCTCCGATCGCCGACCACCTTAATCCAGATGATTGGCCGCTCGGCCCGGAACGTCGAAGGTCGTGTTGTCATGTACGGTGACGAAGTCACTCCCGCCATGGAACAGGCGATCTCCGAGACCGAACGCCGACGGGAAATTCAGATGGAGTTCAACGAAAAACACGACATTGAACCGACCACCATCGAAAAAGAGATAAGCGACCACCTGCCCATTGGTGACGAGGCCCAGGACGAAGTCGAGGAACTCGTGGAGGAAAGCCAATCGGAGGACGAACTCCTCGAGGAACTCTGGGAAAAAATGGAGACCGCCGCCGACAACCTTAACTTCGAAAAGGCCGCCAAACTACGCGATAAAATCGAAGAAATTAACGACGATCCCTTCGATGAGTGAACTTAGCGAGGACCGTTTACGATCCCACCTGGGTCAGACCCTGCGGGAAGATTCCGTAAAAGAAGACGCCACCACTCGGTCCCTCCCGGGTGGAGAAAAAATTATCTCCGGGGAATTTCTCGCGAAGGACGGTGGAATTCTTTCCGGACGGCAACTGGTGAACTTGACGTTTCAAATGCTGGCGGAAATGGACGACTTCCCGGGTCGCACCCCCGAACTCAACTGGTCTTACGGCGATGGGGATTCCCTGGAAGCAGACACTCACCTGGCGGACATCAAAGGCCCAGCATCCACCATACTCTCCGGGGAACGAATTGCTTTAAATTATGTACAGCAACTTTCCGGGGTTGCGTCACTCACCGGTGAACTCGTCACCCTGGCCAAACCCTACGGGGTCGACGTCTACGACACACGAAAAACAGTCCCCCACCTGAGGTTCCTCCAGAAATACGCCGTCAGGTGTGGCGGAGGCCGGAACCACCGGATGGACCTTTCGGAGGCCGTGATGATCAAGGATAACCACAAACAACTCGCCGGCGGACTTGAAGACTACCTCGAGACGCTTCGGACCGACCGCCCAGTCATTCTCGAAATACACGACAGGGAGGAACTGAGAACTCTCTCATCACTTCTGTCCTCCCGGCGTTATACTTTTGACATAGAAGTCGTAATGTTGGATAATTTCAGTCCTACTACGATAGAAGAATCGCTCGAAATAATACCCAATTCTATTGAGGTTGAGGCCTCCGGGGGGATAGACGAGAACACAATTCAGTCCTACTGTGAGGCAGGTCCCGACCGAGTTTCAGTGGGCGCACTCACTCACTCGTTTGACAGTCTCGACGTTAGCCTCAACCTCACGTCACTCCCTAAGTCCTGATTTATCCATAGATTTACGTTCGGTCCGTAAAACCCGATCCGTATCGCCTCAAGGAGGCTGACGAATCAACTACCATGGAAGACGATGATATTGTCGTAGCTCAGATAACTATCACGCCCGTCGGAACGGAATCAGCCGATATCACCAAGTACATTAAGGAATGCATAAAAATCGCCCACCTCTCCGAAATGAAATTCCAGGAAACCCCTCTCGGGACGGTCGTACGGGGACCCATGGACGAAATTATGAAGGTCGTTCAAAAGATGCATGAAGCGCCGTTTGACATGGGAGCAAAACGGGTCCGAACAAATGTTATTATTGATGACTACCGGGAGGACGAGGAAGAATCACACTTTGCAACAGCGGCGGCCCAGGAAATAGCAATTGAACAGGAACTCTCCGATTCTTAAAAAAACTCACCAACACCGGGGCGTTAAAGGATAATTCAACCTGACCGTGACCGGCCACGTCGGGAAGCCTTAGCGGAAGTTTATCTCACGCCAGCAGCCTGAACCGGAAACAATAGCTCGCGGAAAGAAATCCAACCAGACTCAAAAAAAAGAAAAGCCCCGAAGGAAAATCCTCCGGGGCTTTATCTCTATGTTTGCTTACAGGTCCTCCGGTCGAACGGTCTTGCGTCCGTTGGCCTCGGCTCGCTCGGCGGCTCGATCGAGCAGATCGGAAAGCTGTTCGCTTGCAGCTTCCGGAAGATCACCATCACATCGCAGATCTTTGTCTTTGATGTAATCCTTTACACGACTCTGGTAGGCTAAATTGTCGGCCATTGTTAATCCCTCCTTTCACACTATCATGAAGAAATAAAATGCTGTCCTAACTCTTGGGTTACGGTTTTACAAAAACTGATTAGGGTGATTTCCACCATGAAACCTATCTTGTGGATGGAAAGTTTTTCGGAAGAGGAGGAAGCTGTCAAGCGCCTTTCTCCCCCAGAAAACGAAATTCTCTTCTTTGACTCTCCCCTCCAGCAACTTAATACGGATGAGCTTCCGGACCGGTTTATTGCCACTATACGGACCCATTCAACATTCAGTAAAGAAACGGCTGCAAAGGCTGAATGCGTAATTTCCCGGTCAACGGGATACGACCATCTGCTTGAACAACGTGAGAAATTATCGGATATCCCTGTGGGTCACCTGTCGGAATATGCCACTGACGCTGTTGCAGAACATAACTTAACGGTATCGCTATCTTTACTCAAGCATTTAAGACGGCAATTGAATGCAATGACTGATTTCAGTCGGGATAACCTGACGGGTTACGACCTGCACGATCGAGACATTGGCATCGTGGGTGTCGGCAACATTGGCGAAGCAACTGCCAGGCTATTTATGAATCTGGGGCACACTGTCACCGGCCACGATATTAACCCCAGGGATTACCTAAGGAAAATGGATCAATTCAGTTATTGCTCCCTGGAGGAATTATTCCAAAAGAGTGATCTCGTAATTCTTTGCCTGCCTCACACCGAGACAACGGAAGGTATGATCACGGCGTCTCTACTTCGAAGCATGCCCGATAATAGCCTTCTCGTCAATGCTGGACGGGGGGAGGTCGTCTCCTCCACGGATCTTCTCAAGGCGCTTGAAGAGGGTCAACTGACGGGACTGGCCATCGACGTCTACAACCACGAGGATCAGCTGGCCCGGAGGCTATCCGACGGTTCGTCACGAAAGTCCTCCGACCAGGAGGTTCAGGCCAACCTGAAGCTCATCGAGGACGAACGGGTCATAGCCACTCCCCACAATGCTTTCAACACGAAGGGGGCCGTTGAAACTAAAGTTAAGTACACCCTGGATAATATTCGAGAATTTCGGCAATCCGGTACCGTCAAAAACCCCGTGGGTTAACACTCCTCGTTCGTGTCGTCCAGCTGCGAAGGATGTGGAGTAGGATCCTCAGTGTCGGATGAAGCAAGGTAATCAATAAGTGTCTGTTTCCCCTGCCTGGTTCTCCTCATCCGTTCGTCCTCGGATATTTCCTCACAGCCCTGAGGAACGTCTCGTCCTCGATCCGTGAAATAACCCTCGGGGGCAACCCAGTCGTGGTAAAAGTCCGGTTTGAGATCCTCAATTACGTTCAAACCAACCCGGGCCCCGTCCCCGGCGGCCACAATCGTTTGGTGATGCGTTCCCGCAATCCGGCCGGCGGCGTAGAGCCCATCAACGGCGGTTTCTCCCCTATTATCGGTACGGACGAATCTCTTACCGCCGTCCTTGTACTGTTCAACCGCAAGGTCCTCGACGGGTGAAAGATCGGACCAGCTGGTAAGTATCAACCGTTCCGTTTCCGTTACGGTGCCTCCGGCATGGACCCTGAATTTCTCGTCGGCCGTGACCTTCGTGACGGTCGAGGAGTCAACACCAGCCCCGGCTGATTCGACCTGGTCCTCGATCATCGTCAGTAGAAGCCTCGGATCGATACCGTCCGGGAACCCGGGGTAATTCTCAAGGTGGGCATTTCGGTTCAAAATCGAGGATCCGCAATTAATTAACATCGTGGAAAGGTCGGCCCGAGCCGTAAAAAGAGCGGCACTCAAACCCGCCACTCCTGCTCCCACGACAATTACCTGATTCTTCTTCAAAATGATTCACTCCTGGATACGGAAAGAAATTTGTTCTCAGACCATCAATAATTTAGGGTAAGTTAAATCATTTACAGGAGAATCATTTATTTCTTGGACAGTGGATTTAACCGGAATGTTATTTAACTTCAACTCTAACAGTCCAAAAAAGCACTCGTCCTCGGACCGGCCACGGGTCGTGGTTGTCGGAGCCGGATTTGGCGGAACGGAAATAGTCCGTCAGTTTCGGAATGAACCCGTGGAAGTCATGCTCATCGACCGGCACAATTACCACACGTTTCAGCCCCTGCTTTACCAGGTTGTAACGGCCGGTCTTGAACCCGAGGAAATCGCCTGGTCCGTTCGGGATATCTTTCAGGGTGTGGAGAACTTCTCCTTCCGGATGGCCACTGTAACTGACGTGGACTTCGAATCCCGTCAGGTGATCGTCAACGGCGACGACCCGATAGACTACGATTACCTGGTTCTGGCCGCCGGAGCCAGCACCGATTACTTCGGGGTCGATGGAGCCGAGGAGCACTCCTACTCCCTCAAAAATCTCATGAACGCCATGAATCTCCGGAGTCATATTCTCGAACAATTCGAAAAGGTCGAAAAACACCCGGAGCTAATTGACCAGGGGGGGTTGAATTTCGTTATCGTCGGAGGCGGTCCTACAGGAGTTGAAACGGCCGGGGCGCTCGTCGAACTCTTCAAAATGGTGCTGCAGAAGGATTTCCCGGATATTGACGTCGATCAGGCCAGGGTCATTCTCGTTGAAATGAACGAACACCTTCTGGATCCCTACGACGAATCCCTCCGGCAGTACACACTGGACACACTTCGGAATCGTGGTGTTGAAGTCCTGCTCGAGAAGTCCGTCGTTAAGGCCGAGGAGGACTACGTTGAACTTAACACCGGCGAAACCATTCAAACCCAGTCACTGATCTGGGCGGCTGGGGTACGAGCTAATCCACTTGCCGATCGCCTGGACGTCAGCCAGACCCGCAACGGTCGTATTCAGGTCCGCAAAGATCTACGCCTCCCGGATCAACCCAATGTCTTCGTCATTGGTGACATGGCCGGCAATCGAAACAGCCAGGGGGAACTGGACCCTCAGCTGGCCCCGGTTGCCATTCAGGGCGCACGACATACCACCACTCAAATACTGAACCTTGAAGCGGGTTTACCCACCGAATCCTTCGAGTACGACCCGCCCGGAAAGATGGCAACTGTCG
Organism: Salsurabacterium abyssinicum (SeqCode); assembly: GCA_042219765.1. Lineage (GTDB taxonomy): Bacteria > T1Sed10-126 > T1Sed10-126 > T1Sed10-126 > CAZEBV01 > JBDGPI01. The sequence continues at coordinate 762 of JBDGPI010000079.1, read as the reverse complement.
GAATTAACGCTGCCGTAGCCGAACTACCGGGTGGTATCAAGCTCAGCGGGTTCCCCGCCTGGGTTATATGGGTTTTCCTGCATATCATGAAGCTTGTTGGATTTCGTAACCGTCTTCTTGTATTTTTTGATTGGGTATATAATTATTTCACGTACGATAGAGCTGCTCGCTTAATAATGGACGTTGAACCTGAAAGCGATCGACTCGAGGATCTCGAGGTACTTGAATCGGAGAGCACCATGTGAATATCTTCTTCTATCATCGGAAAGGATGATACTTTCATGCTTTCAGTACGTAACAATTTGTTCGTATCCGCCGCTCTTCTGATTGGACTACTGTCGCTTACACTTACCACTCCCCTCCCCGGACACGCCGAAGACCTCAAACTCCAGGAAAGTTTCCTTCAGTCCGAATTCGACCAGGCTGTGCGGGATCTTGGAACCAGCTTCAGTTACGTCGCCGCCGATCCGGCCGAGTCCCACAGTATCATCGGCTTCAACATCGGGGCTGCTGTTTCGGCCGTGAAACTCCCCGAAACAAACCGGTACATGGAAAAAGCATTCGCAGACACCAATGCCCCGGGCACCCTACTGCTGCCGAAAATTCAATTTGAAAAGGGTTTGCCATTCGTTGAAGTCGGTGGGTTTATCGCCGGCGATCCCGACGGTAACACCCGACTTTACGGCGGTCAGGTTAAGTACCCCCTCCTCGAGGGTGGCGTTGCCTTCCCCGCGGTCTCCATCAGAGGACACGGAACTCAGT
>JBDGPI010000078.1:0-6226 GCA_042219765.1 Salsurabacterium abyssinicum (SeqCode) | reverse complement strand
CCGAGAGATCTATGTTAATTTGTAGAGTACTGGACCGATTCTACGGAAATAGATTGATATCATAGTTGTAATCATTTATACGAGGGCACTTCCCATGGGACAAACGGGTATTGTCGGCGACTCCCTCAGATTAGTGGCGTGTATCGTTGTGCTTGTGGCCGGTGTTTGGGTTTGTACGTATCCCCTTCCAAGTTATGCGGAGACCAGTTTTGTCGAAGCCGTAAAAAATGCGCCAGCCAGCATGGTCAATTGGCCACAGAATGATACCACGTATCGTCTTCTCCACCGCTATAAGCCCCGAATTTACGTGGCTCCGAACAGTTTCATGCCGGTGAGCTTTTATCGTGATTACCTGCCTAAGACTGTACTGAAAAATCGTTCCGGTGACATTGTTTCGGACACGGTCGACCGTGCATTGCTTCAACGGTATAAGGACAACCCCTCCCATTACCTGGACTATCGGTTGAGTTCGAGTGAGGCGTTAAACGCAAACACCAATGAAATAACTCCGACACTGTACGGTCGCATTTACGCCGATACGCTGTCACTTCGCAATATCAAAGTTCCCTTGCTTTTTCTCAAGTATTCGCCGGTGTTTCCGTACAGTGGATTACCCTACGGCAATGGCTGGTTCAAGCAAATGGGGAGTCACATGATCGGAGAACCCTGGGCCTGGCATGAGCTGGATATCCACGGTGCAATACATGTAATCCTGCATCGTCACACAAAAAAGCCGGTCGGTCTATTGCTTGCCCAGCACAATCATCACCAGTTATTACTTCGAAAAAGGGATTTCAACTGGCCGGAGGGGAACCGGGTGCAAATCTCGTTTGCCGTCCGCTCCAATGAACCATACCTAATTACCGAGCAAAAAGGGACTCGTCTCGAGCCTACCATCGGGAACCCTTCCGACATACCGGCACTGTTCGGACGAACCTGGATACGTCCAATGTCGGCCGGGTACGACAGGATTCTCGCTCCGAAGCAGGGGGCTTCTGCCGTGAAGACCACGTTGAAACTACTTCCCCCCGACGATCCGCTCAACGTGTCGCGTATGGAACTGGGGGATCAAAGGAAACTGCTATGGTTCTGGAGCACGTTTTTTCGGGAAGGACCGCCCGGCATGGATTACTATGCCCATCCCGGCCTGAAAAACCTGGCCGACCTGACCGCTTTCTGGAACATCGACCCGGGTGATGACCGGTTTTTTCAACTGCTGGAAAAACATCCCCGTTCCCTTGAAAATTACAACTTTGAGCCGATTCTACGACACCAGAAGCAATCGTTGTTGGCGGATCTGCGGCGTTTCGATCTCATTAACAATGGATCGGTCAGTGAGTCGAATCCTGAATAAAGCCCCAAGTCGCTTCAAGCCACCTTCGAAAGGGGTTTTAATCAAAAGGGGAATGTTAAACGGTATGGATCCGTTTCACCATGTGTCGGACGGCACTCAGGTCGGTGTTCTGAAGCAGGGGTGCACCCGTGCTGAAGATATGAAACGGAAATTCCCGGCCGTGTTCAATCCCCTCGTCGATGCGGGAATCCATGACGTCCTCGTCGGAGAGCAAAATATTGGGATCGATGTCACCCATGACCGAAATCGGTTCCGGAGCCCAGTCCAGTGCCTGGCGAAGGGAAATCGTGTGGTCGGGGTAAATGACGTCGGCGCCCGAAGTGGCGTGTAAATCAAAGAAGGGGGCAGAACGTGTCGCGTAATATATTGTGGTGACGTCTACCTTCGATAGCCGGGTTAAAAGCGCGGTGATACGTGGATGCACCGTTTGCTTGTACTCGTCGCGGGAAAGGTACCCTGCGGAGGGCTCGCGGAGCAGAATCGCGTCCGCACCCGCCTCAATGTGTAGTATACAATAGTCGGTAAGGTCTTTCGTCAGTCGGTCCAGGCCCCTGTTAAAACGGCTGGAGTTTTCCATCATTTTCTGCTTGGTTTTTTGAAGTTCCCGCGAGTGAAATCCCTCCAGCATAACTCCCATCAGGTGAAACGGGCACGGTACAGTGACCACAATCGGCTTACTCAGGGTGGATAATCCGGAGAGTGTCCAGGTGGCTTCCGGGAGATAGGCATGTCTCCGCTGGTTCCGTTGAGGTTGATAGGTTGGGAAAGGAACGCTCCAAGTTTTCCGGGGTTGAACTGAACATCGAATCCCATTCCCTCCAGTAAATCGGCCGAGCGGGTGTGAATGACCGCCGCGTCCACGCCCAGTGTATCGACCGGGATCATGGCGTACTCGGCGTGTAAATCGGGGGAATGGATAATTTCACGACGCCCCTCCCGCCCCACCATCCGCTTACAATCGGGATGGTAGCTTCCCCCCTGGTCCGGAAAAAACACCGGTACGTTTTTACCGTTATTCGTTAATTTTTTACGGAACTGGTTGCTCGTGGTTACGGTGGTATTCATAATTTGATCCTCAAATCAAACAACACACGGTTGATATGATAATACGGTTCATCATAAACGGTCATTGAGTGTTTAAGAGTATAGTCCAACGGTCCGTTTCGGAATATGACCCCGATCATACCGTGAGAAATAAAGAAGTCGGGAAATTGATCTAAGCGAGGGGGATAAGGCTGGTGACACGTTACAGTTAGTTCCGAATGGGTATTGATCCAGTTTTCGGCGGGGATTCCGGGTATGTTGAATCATCATTCTAAATATAGTCAGTTCGTACGTCCGCACAATCCAACCGAAGTCCGTATAATGCATGGATCGTCCCCGGTAGTTATCGACTGATCGGACAACGGATGAAGACGATTGAAATGATTAACCCGACCTACAGTTAACCGTTGGCGATCCCCAGCAAGTGTTCCGGTTGTTTCAGGGTAATCTGTTTCTTTACCGTTGAAATCAGACCGGATTGTTCCCAGTCGCTCAGGATGCGTATCACCGATTCCTGTGTACTACCGACCATCTCACTGATCTGCTTTCTTGTCAGCTTGACGACAATCTCGATACCGTCTTCCGTTTCCCGACCCAACTTATTCGCGAGATCCACCAGCTCTCCGGCGATTCGTTGCTTGAGTTCCTTGGAAACGAGGTTGTCGATTTGTTGAAATAAGCTGGATTGATTTTGACTTTCGTGGAGCAGTAAATTCGAGAGCCATTCCGGGTGTTTTTTGGTAAGTTTCTCCAGGTCACTTCGTGAACCGCGGTAAGCAATGGTCTCTTTAATGGCCACCACGTTGGCCGGCATGGTCCCGCCGGACAGCATCTGGGTGAGCCCAACCGGTTCCCCCTCAATTATTTTTTCCACGAGAACACTTTTGTTGGGATAAATGTCGCGAAACAAACCAAGCAGGCCACGGCGGACGAAGTAAAACTGGTTCATATCCTGACCCTGGGCAGATATTTTCTGGCTTTCCTCCAGTCGAATAGATTCCAGGTGGTCGGTGATCCATTCCCCATCTAACTGATCGAGTGAAGAGTCCATTGTAGGAGAGCGAGAGGCTTGAAGCGGGGTCATTATGACCAAACCCTTTCTTAAATTTCATGGAGGCTTTTTCTTACCGCTCCCTATTTCCCTCCCAATATAAGCTAAAAAGAAAAAAGAGTCAAGATTCTTTTATTTAGAAATAATATAGCTTCGTTAGCGGGGTTTGATCAAGAAAATGGGTTTAAACGGGTTGGAGTTGTTGGGCGAGATCTTCCAGTGTGTCTTTCTTAAGAACGTGTTTTTTGAATTCCTCGATCCAATAGGATACCGGGCAGTTTTGGAAGTTCTTGGGAACACAGCAGCCGTCGCCCCCCGTATCGTGCTCCAGGGTTTCAATGTCGTTAAGGAGCTTTTTCATCAGGATCTCATCGGGGTTGTCCCGCAGGCGTACCCCCCCTTTGGGACCTTTTCTTGTTTCGAGGTAGCCCAGTTCCCCTAAGAACCCTACGATTTTTCCAAGGTACGCTTCCGGAATTTCCGCGGATTGAGCAAGTTCATCCACGGTGTGAAAATCATCTTGCGTTTCTTCGTTTACGGCCATGTGAAGCAGAAGCTTCAAGATGTAGCGATCTCGTTCCGATAGCATGAGTACAAACTCCTACATTGATAAAATAATTACTTATTACTCTTTAATGGTAACATAAAGTATATATTTGAGCAAAATTTTATGAGGACAACCGGAGTTATTTTAAGTGACGGTCGAATCGTTCTTTTTGTTGGATACTGAGTTTTAATAATTCACATAAAAATTGATTGTTAACGGAACATACAATAGGTGAAGTAGATAGGGGTCAAAAAAGTCAGTCGATTGGCTTTTTTGAATCCCTCGAATGTAATAATAATGATTCAGTTAGTCGCTGAATGTAGTCTCGGGAAGCAACCAGTCGAACTCCAAAATGGATGTTTCCGTGTGATGGACCGGATTATGATAGTAAATAGATAACATTAATTCAGGTTGAAGTGAGCCAATCAAATGAAGGACCGGGAGTTACGAATGAACAGTGAAACGGATCAATTGGAGAATGGCATGGCTTCTCCATGGGCCCGTTCGGTGGAATCGGTCCTGGATAAGCTGTCCGTGGATTCGAAGGTTGGGTTAAGCGGGGAGGACGCCGACCGGCGTCGCAACCGTTATGGATCCAACAAGCTAAGGGAGGCCCAAACGACCAGTGCCATTGAGATACTGGTTGAGCAATTTAAGAACCTGATCATCCTTCTGCTCGTCGTAGCGGCGATCGTGGCGTTTTTCTTCGGCGAACACCTCGAGGGTTCGGCGATAGTTATCGTCATCGTGATCAATGCCCTGATTGGGTTTTTTACCGAATTGAGGGCAATACGTTCAATGGAGTCGTTGCGGGAGCTTGGTGGGGTCAAAGCAAACGTAAAACGGGACGGTGAAATACGGGAGGTCCCCGCCGACGAGCTTGTACCCGGTGACGTCGTGATGCTGGAAGGCGGAGACGTGATCACCGCCGACATGCGACTGATCGAAGCCTCCAAGATCCAGGTGGACGAGTCGGCGCTGACCGGAGAATCGGTGCCCGTTGAAAAACACGTCGATCCCGTGGAGGAGGACGCGGCCCTGGCCGATCGAGAGGACATGGTCTACAAAGGAACCGCCGTGACCCGGGGGTCCGGAATGGGAGTGGTCGTGGAAACGGGAATGGACACGGAATTGGGGGAGATTACCGACCTCGTTGACACGGCCGAGCAGGAACAGACCCCTCTCGAGGATCGTCTCGATGCGCTGGGTCACAAGCTGATCTGGGTGACGCTGGCGATTGCCACCTTCGTCACGCTGTCGGGGATCGTTGCCGGCAAGGAACTGTTCATAATGATTGAAACGGGTATTGCGCTGGCGGTTGCGGCCATTCCCGAGGGCCTACCGATCGTGGCGACTATCGCGCTTGCTCGTGGGATGTGGAGGATGGCCCGGAAAAACGTACTCATCAACCGCTTATCCGCCGTGGAGACCCTGGGATCCACCACGGTGATCTTCACCGACAAAACCGGTACCCTGACCGAAAACAAAATGACCGTGCGCGATTATAAACTGTATCAACGGGAAGGGTTGCCCGATGAAAAAGAGGACCCGGGGGATCGAATTCTATCCTCGAAACCGGCGAAGTTATCCCCGGAGTTAAAATCACTGCTCGTGGGAATTCTCTGTAACAATGCCTCGATCGGGCAGGAACCCGACGACGGGGACGGTGTGGGGGATCCCATGGAGGTCGCCTTGCTGGAAGTCGGGGACAAATACGGAATCGGCCGGAATGATCTTCTGGAACGATACCCCGAAAAAAAGGAGGAAGCGTTCGACACCGAAAGCCGGAAGATGGCAACCTACCACCAGGTGAACGGGGAGTACTTCGAGGCGGTAAAAGGGGCCCCGGAGGCGATCATCGAAGCTTCCAATAAGGTGGAAACCGAGTCCGGCTTACGCTCATTAACGGAGGAGAAAAAAACGGAGTGGTTACAAAAGAACCGTGAAATGGCCGAGGACGGCCTGAAGGTCCTGGGATTGGCGTATCGGACCCCCTCGTCCGTGGACAATGAACCGTACCAAGACTTGATTTTCCTGGGGCTGGTTGGCCTGTTGGATCCTCCGCGTACGGATGTAAAAACGTCCATTGAAACCTGCCACGGTGCCGGTCTCCAGGTCATCATGGTAACCGGGGATCAGGCGGAGACGGTTCGCAATATCGCCCTTGAAGTGGGGCTCACGGATGATCCGGATGCTCCCGTCCTCGAAGGAAAAGAACTCGGGGACCCGG